>NZ_LN868937.1:624706-826609 GCF_001244735.1 Bacillus andreraoultii | reverse complement strand
GGTAATGTCAAAAGTTCTATGAAAAACGGATAAGCAAACAAGATTTATTCCGAAATAAGGTGGAGAACCGTCGCCATTTGCCCTTGACAAACACGCCGATGGTTTAAGTTAGGTGTAACAAGGGCGAAGGGAACTAAATTAAGGCATGACAAATACGCCCTTGTTTTCCGAAAATTTTAAACCATCGGCTAGTTCGGTTTGTCAAGGGTTCGCTTCGCCAAATGGCTGGTTTGAATGTTAAACCATTCAAGGGCTCAGCTAAAGCTAAATTTAGGCGGCTTGTATTTCTAGAAGCCATTGTTGAGCGAGTTCAATCATTTTTGTCCAACGTGCCGGCATGTGTGGCAATTTGGAGAGTTCTGGGATCATAACTGGCACTTTATTCTCCAGTGAAGCATGTGGCCTGAGAAAGTTAAAATATGCTACGAATAAAGTCACATAGGATACCGATCCCTTTTCTGAACCAAACCCATGTGTAGCCTTATAATTACCCTTAAAAGTACGATTGAGTCTCTCAATAATTTGTTTAAGCGGTCGATATTCCGTTGAAACAGGATCCTCATTGGTTAATCCAATGACTTGCTTCACATCAAAGTGGATATCGTGCTGGGCAAAGAAGTGTTGAGCCAAAAGGTAAATAGGATTCCCATCGACCACAAAAGTAAGATCTTCTGGAATCTCTTTTAGCTTAAGCAATACTTCATCAATGGCTAATACAGCTGCCTGTGTATCTCGGTTTGGTGAAACAGGATACGACAAAATAATCTTTTTTACGGTATCAAAGAAGAAGAACAAGTAATTCCAACGTCCACTCACACGGATATACGTTTCATCACCGCAAAATTGATTGGAAAGCTCATACGGATAATGGTCGATAAACGGTTTCATTATGAGCGCGACACTGTTTTCGTAGTTTAAAATACTTTGGTGAGAAATAGAAACTCCGTGAATATCATTCATAATGGCCGCGGTTTTGCGCGCTGATAAGCCGTAGTTTACGTGATAAGTCAAAATAAGTCCCAGTGTATGCGGAGACACGTACAATTTCGATAAATCTACTTTCGGTAACTCTGGAGACTCTTTCGACAGTGGCTTATAGTCGAACTTAAACAGGCGAAATATATAGCGCATTTTGAACGCTTGTGGGTCTTTTTTGAACGGTTTCTTCTCTTCTTTCGAAAGACCTTTTAACTTCTTTTGGTAGTAAGAACATTGATTATTTTTACACTTGAAAACATCAAAATCTTTTCGTTCTTTTATCTTTTCAAGTGTTTTTGAACAGTGAGGACATCGTAAAATGGCCTCTTTCAAATAACGATTCTTTTCGCTAAACAAACACGCACACACTTTACATTGATATTGTCCTTTATCTCCATTATTTGCATAAAGAAAATCAGAAGGAGCACCACACTTTGGACAATTCAAATGAGAAGGCACACAAACTTTGGCGTTTTTATGTCTACGAACCGGTTTTAATGGTTTCCCGTGTTTTTCTAGAAAATCATTGAGTAGTTCTTGATAATCAAGCTTTTCAAGTGTTTCGACAATCGGAAGCTCATCCACCTGTAGTTTTCGATAAGGCTTGCTTATCGGTTTTTCTTCGGGTTTATCAAACATACTCTTTCCAATTAAAAGAGTCTGTAAAATTTTGATAATCTCATCTTGGTACTTGATAAATTCAAATAAATAGGTTAATAATTGAGGATACAGACTTGTTCACTCCAATCTTGTTAGTTGTGTGTGTGGTAACCTCAATTAACCATAGATTTTAGGGGGTGGCAAGTCTTTTTTTGTTCAATGCCTTATAAATCAATGGTTGTTAACCTATTTAATATAAAAACTTTTGACAATACGCAGAGGAAAACAGAAAGTGAAAAATGAATTAGCCTTTGCGTNAATGAGACTGGGACAAAACTCCAGTAAAATAAAAATTAAGGCGTTGGAGCTTACACTAAAAAGTGTAGACCCAACGCCTTTTTTGTCACAATTCTAGTAAACAAAAAGGGCACCTTTTGATAAAATTAAAGTGACGAAACAATAATTTTGGAGGTGCCCTTATGTTTAAACATTATAACATGAATCAAGTAGTTTTACCGCTAAATTTAGAAATTAAGTTGAAAGAAAACGATATTGCTTTTGCGATCAATGATCTTGTCGAGAGTATTCCCGAAGAAGCTTTCGAGGACTTCATACGACAAACCGGCCGTCCCGCGTATCATCCTCGTATGATGTTGAAAGTCATTTTGTGTGGATATACGCAATCCGTGTTTTCCGGCCGTAAAATAGAAGCTTTATTACAGGATAGTATCCGCATGATGTGGCTGGCTCAAGGACATGAACCTAGCTATCGCACCATCAATCGCTTCCGTTCTAATCCACTCATTGAAAACATCCTACGTGAATGCTTTGTCCAGTTCCGAAATCAGCTCGTGGAAAAGGAATTGATTGAAGAGGAAGCCATTTTTATTGATGGTACAAAAATTGAAGCAAACGCAAATAAGTTCACCTTTGTATGGCGGAAGTCCATTGAAAGATATAGTGATAAGCTAATTGAAAAGTCCAATCAACTGTATGATGAGCTGCTAGAGAAGGAGATCATCCCAGCAATAGAGCGAGAAAAGGAAGAGGAACTTTCCGTCAAAGAAATGGAAGAAGTAGTCGAAAAGTTAGACGAGAAAATCGAGGAATATAATAAAAAGATTGAAGTATCTGAAGTTGGGAGTGAACGGAAAAAGCTCCGTTCCGAACGCAAATTACCCATACAATCTCGGAAGCAATGGATGGATTACATTACTCGCAAACAAAAGTATCAAAACGATATGGAGATTTTCGGTGATCGCAATAGTTACTCAAAGACGGACCCAGATGCGACGTTTATGCGCATGAAGGACGACTACATGAAGAACGGTCAATTGAAAGCTGGTTACAATGTCCAAATTGCGACGGAAGGTCAATATGTGCTCGCTTACGATGTTTTCCCAAACCCGACCGATACACGCACTTTAATTCCTTTTCTCGACACGATTGAAGAAAACTTTTTCGAGCTTCCGGAATTCATTGTCGCGGATGCAGGATATGGTAGCGAACAGAATTATGAAGATATCATCGAGAATCGAAATCGAACGCCACTTATTACATACAATCAATATCGAAAGGAGAAGAAAAAGAAGCATAAGGACAACGCTTTTCATGTAGATAATTGGGAATATAATGAGGACGAAGATACTTTTCTGTGCCCAAATGGTCGGAAAGTACGATTTAGCCATCATTCCAAACGAACAGACAGGTACGGATTCACCCGTGAATTTAAAGTGTACGAGTGTGAGGACTGTTCGGATTGTCCACTCCGCGATTTATGCACGAAAGCAAAAGAAGGGAACAACCGAAAAGTCTACATAAATGAAAAGTGGGAGTCCCAAAAAGAATATGTACGTACGAAGCTTTCAGACGAGAAAACTGGTGAAATTTACGGAAAACGTAAAATTGATGTAGAACCAGCGTTCGGTTTTCTGAAGGCTAATTTAGGTTTCACTCGTTTTTCCGTCAGAGGAAAACAGAAAGTGAAAAATGAATTAGCCTTTGCGTTGATGGCGGTGAATATGAGAAAAGTCACCGCCATCAGCGGTAAAATAGTGACGAGAAATGGAAAAACCCCACAAAAAAGGTTCCAAGCAAATTTTTTATTGCCTGGAACCTTTTTATATACTACTTTTGGCTAGTTATGTCCCAGCCTCTTCTTCATTATCCTATAGAACCTTCCATTTCAAACTTGATGAGGCGGTTCATTTCAACTGCATATTCCATTGGTAGTTCTTTTGTAAATGGTTCAATGAAGCCCATAACAATCATTTCTGTTGCTTCTTGTTCAGAAATTCCTCTACTCATTAGGTAGAATAATTGTTCTTCTGAAACCTTCGAAACTTTTGCTTCGTGTTCTAAAGAAATGTTATCGTTTTGAATTTCATTGTATGGAATTGTATCTGATGTTGATTCGTTATCTAAAATTAACGTATCACATTCAATTGTTGCTTTTGCACCATCCGCTTTACGGCCAAAGTGGACAATTCCCCGGTATGTTACATTTCCACCATGTCTTGACATTGATTTTGAAACGATGCTGGAAGATGTGTTCGGTGCTAAATGATACATTTTTGCACCTGCATCCTGAACTTGGCCTTTACCTGCAAAGGCAATAGATAAGGTCATACCACGAGCGCCTTCCCCTTTTAATAAAACGGAAGGATATTTCATCGTTAATTTCGAACCGATGTTTCCATCAATCCATTCCATCGTTGCACGTTCTTCACATACTGCACGTTTTGTAACGAGGTTGTAGACGTTATTTGCCCAGTTTTGGATGGTTGTGTAACGGCAATATGCATCTTTTTTAATAATTATTTCAACGACCGCACTGTGTAAAGAATTTGTTGTATAAACAGGTGCCGTACATCCTTCTACATAATGAACAGAAGCACCTTCATCAACAATAATTAGTGTACGTTCAAATTGGCCCATATTTTCCGAGTTAATGCGGAAATACGCTTGAAGTGGTGTATCTACTTTTACTCCTTTTGGAACGTAGATGAAAGAACCACCAGACCATACTGCAGAGTTTAACGCTGCGAACTTGTTATCTGTATAAGGAACAACTGTACCGAAGTATTCACGGAATAATTCTTCGTTTTCTTGTAAAGCTGAGTCTGTATCTTTAAATACAATCCCCATCTTTTCTAGGTCCTCTTTCATGTTGTGATAAACAACCTCAGATTCGTACTGAGCAGATACCCCAGCTAAATATTTTTGTTCTGCTTCTGGAATACCTAGTTTATCAAAGGTACGTTTAATTTCCTCAGGTACTTCATCCCAAGTACGACCTTGTTTTTCAGATGGTTTTACATAATACGTAATTTCATCAAAATTTAATTCTGAAAGATCGCCACCCCATTGGGGCATTGGTCTTTTATAAAAATGTTCTAAAGCCTTTAAGCGGAAATCTAACATCCATTGTGGCTCATTTTTCATTTTGGAAATTTCTTCAACTATCTTAGGCGTTAATCCACGTTCTGTACGGAATACGGAAACGTCTTTATCACGGAAACCATATTTGTAATCGCCAATATCCGGCGCATTTTTTGCCATTATTCCTTCCTCCATTCATCAGAGAGATTAAGTTAGGGCTATCAAAGTTAAAACGATCATTATTTATTACTCATGCGTTGAATGTACACCCTTTTCCATTGCCTTCCATGCTAGAGTTGCACATTTTATTCGTGCTGGAAACTTAGATACACCATGTAATGCTTCAATATCACCTAAATCAAGATCACCATGGTCATATTCTTTTCCTTGCACCATTAAAGAGAAAATTTGAGACAACTTAAGAGCTGTTTCTATATCTTTCCCTTTAATTAGTTGGGTCATCATGGAAGCAGAGGCCATTGAAATCGAACAACCTTCACCTTCAAATTTCACGTCTTCAATGATTCCATTATTTTCCTTCATTGTTAGACGAATCCGATCACCACATGTAGGGTTATTCATATCGATGGTTAAGTTACCATCTTGCAATATTCCTTTATTACGTGGCTTTTTGTAGTGATCCATTATTACACTTCGATATAAAGAATCTAGTTGGTCAAAAGACATCACTGAAAAACTCCTTTGCTTTGACGAGCCCCATAACTAACCGATCAATCTCATCTTCCGTATTATATAAATAAAAGCTTGCACGTGCAGTAGCTGTTACATTTAACCATTTCATTAATGGTTGGGCACAGTGGTGTCCAGCTCGAACTGCAATCCCCTCCGTATCAAGAACGGTTGCTACGTCATGAGGGTGAACTCCATCCATATTAAAAGTTAATACACCTGCACGTTGATTTGCTTCTTTTGGACCATAGATTGTAAGGCCGTCGATTTCGGATAGCTTATTCATAGCATATTCTACAAGTTGATGTTCATGCTCTTGAATTTCATCCATACCGACAGACTGTAAATAATCAATTGCTGCACCTAGACCAATTGCACCAGCTATTATAGGTGTCCCGCCTTCAAATTTCCACGGCAACTCTTTCCAAGTCGAATCATATAGCTCAACAAAATCAATCATTTCACCACCGAATTCGACTGGTTCCATTTTCTCAAGAAGCTGCTCTTTACCATATAATATACCAATTCCGGTTGGTCCACACATTTTATGTCCAGAGAGTGCATAAAAGTCACAATTCAAATCTTGGACATCCACTTTCATATGTGGAGCACTCTGCGCACCGTCAACAACGACAATCGCACCTTTACTATGAGCAATTTCCACGATTTCTTTAATTGGATTAATTGTACCTAGCACATTAGATACATGTGTAATGGCAACAATTTTCGTCCGGTTCGTTATCGTTTTCCGAACATCATCCAATATGATTGTCCCATCTTCTTGTAGTGGAAAATATTTCAATGTTGCTCCTGTTTTTTTCGCAACTTGCTGCCAAGGGATGAGATTGCTATGGTGCTCCATATAGGAGATGACAATTTCATCCCCTTCCTTGACATGTTCTCGTCCATAACTTGATGCAACAAAGTTAAGCGAAGTTGTCGTTCCTCTTGTGAAGATCACTTCTTTTATCGATTTTGCGTTTATAAAATTCTTTACCTTTTCACGGGCACCCTCGTAAGCATCGGTTGCTTTTGTTCCTAACGTATGAACACCGCGATGAACATTCGAATTATATTGTCTGTAATAGTCATCTACAGCATTAATTACCCCAATTGGTTTTTGTGAAGTGGCTGCACTATCCAAATACACGAGCGGGTGGTCATTGACATTTTGGTGTAAAATAGGAAAGTCTTTACGGATGCGTTCGATATCCATTATTTTACTTTCCTTTCAATAACTTCAGATAATTGCTTTTTAACCCCTTCTACTGGTAATTGATTTACAACTGGAGCTAAAAACCCGTAAATAATTAAACGTTCAGCTTCTTCTTTCGGAATCCCACGGCTCATTAAATAATACATTTGCATTGGATCTACTTTCCCTACAGAAGCAGCATGTCCAGCCATTACATCATCTTCTTCAATTAAAAGAATTGGGTTCGCATCGCCACGAGCTTTTTCACTTAACATCAGAACACGAGATTCTTGTTCAGCATTCGCCTTTGTTGCACCGTGTTCAATTTTGCCAATTCCATTAAATACGTTCGTTGCACTATCTTTAACGACAGCATGATTTAATATAAAACCTTCTGAAGCTTTTCCAAAATGGACCACTTGAGTCGTGAAGTTTTGAATTTGTTTTCCACGCCCAACGACGACAGATTTTGTATCAGCAAACGAGCCATCCCCAACAAGATTTGTTGTATTATCAGAAATTGTATTACCGTCATTCATCATACCTAAAGCCCATTCAATACGAGCATCACGAGCCGCATAACCACGACGATTAACATATGTTGTAATACCTTCTGCTAATGTATCAACAGCACCAAATTTAACGCTAGCATTATCTAACGCAATCACTTCAGTTATAATGTTGGCAATTCCTTCAAGTTGGTCATTTAGAGAAAAATAGTTTTCTACATAAGTGACTTCACTATTTTTATCAGCAACAATTAATACGTGATTAATAAGTGGTGTATCTGCATTGTCATGAACAAAAATTGTTTGGATAGGATCTTCAATAACAACATTTTGTGGCACGTATAAGAATGCACCACCATTAACTAATGCAGCATGGAAAGCAGTTAATTTATGTTCGTCTACTTTCACACCATCTGTCATATAATATTTCTGAACAAGTTCGCTATGCTCTTTTACAGCTGTTAATAAATCTGTAAAAATAACCCCTTTTGCCTTTAAATCAGCTGATAATGAAACGAGGCCTGGCGTTTGGTTATGTTGCACATAAAGATTGTTCACGCCACCTTCTACATTAATTAACGCTTTAATTTGCTCTGGTAATTCGTCAACTTTCGCATAAATTGTACTTTCCACATGATGCTCATTAAAACTAGTAAAGTCCCATTTCGTAATTTTCGTCTTATCTGGTGCTAGCATTGGTAACTCATCAAATTTCTTCAATGCTTCAAGGCGGAAATGTTCAAACCAATCAGGCTCGTTGTTCTTTTTGGAAAAAGACTTAACGATGCCTTGATCAATTGGATTTTGTACTTGTGTAGTCATGATTATCCTCCTAACGTAATGTATTATGCTTATTGTCCTACTTCTACTTCGTCCTCGATACCAAGCTCTTGTTTAATCCAGTCATATCCTTCCGCTTCTAGACGTTGCGCAAGTTCTGGGCCACCGGATTTAACAATACGACCGTTCATCATAACATGTACGTAGTTAGGAGTAATGTAGTTTAGCAAACGTTGGTAATGTGTAATAATTAAACAGCTAAAATCATTACTGCGCATTGCATTAATTCCTTTTGATACAACTTTTAATGCGTCGATATCAAGACCGGAGTCAATTTCATCTAAAATGGCAAGACTAGGTTCAGTCATCATTAATTGAAGGATTTCATTCCGTTTCTTCTCACCGCCAGAGAAACCTTCATTTAGATAACGTTGCGCCATATTTAAATCCATTTCTAAGAATTCCATATTTTTATCTAATTTTTTAATAAATTGCATAAGCGGGATTTCATTACCTTCACCGCGTTTCGCATTAATTGCAGAGCGTAGGAAATCAGCATTTGTAACCCCACTAATTTCACTTGGGTATTGCATGGCTAAAAATAATCCAGCCTTTGCACGTTCATCTACTTCCATTTCAAGAACGTCTTCACCATCTAAAGTAATTGTACCGCTCGTAATTTCGTATTTTGGATGACCCATAATTGCAGACGCTAATGTTGATTTACCTGCACCGTTTGGTCCCATTACCGCATGAAACTCACCTGGTTTAATTTCAAGGTTTAACCCTTTAATAATCTCTTTATCTTCAATTGAAACATGTAAATCCTTAATTACTAATGTTGATCCAGCCATTTTGTTTACCTCCATAGATAAAAATTTATATGAATTTTTTATTCTCATTTTATTCTCATTCTAATTTTATAACAAATCAAAATTATAATCAAACAATTAACTTACCCTCATATGTATAGTTCTATTATAGACTATTTTTTTATCAATGAGAATAAAATCATTTAAATGATAAAGTTTTTTTCTACTATGAATATGATAGAAAATGATTGCAACAAGCCTCGTGTAAGCGTAAAAAATTGTTAATACGAGGTGACTTAATATTCTTATCCTATGATAAAAAGGACTAGGATTTCTCCCAGCCCTTATTCTACACCTAATATTTTCAATTTACAAACGATGATAACTATATCGTTTCTCGCTTCAAAAAACGTCCAATTACAATCAATTGTTGTTCATTGTTATTCTGTTACTGGCACAACAGAACCATCCCATTCATCAAGAATGAACTTTTGAATTTCTTCAGAATGTAGTACTTCCACTAATGCTTTAATCTCTTCTTTATCTTTGTCGCCTTTTTTAACAGCAATAACATTAACATACGGTGATTCATTATCTTCAATCGCAATACTATCCTTAATTGGATTTAAGTCTGCATCTAATGCATAGTTTGAATTAATAACGACTAGATCGCCCTCTCCATTATTATATATGCTCGGTAATAAATCTGGTGCATAATCATATTTAAACTTCAAGTTTTTCGGATTACTTGTAATATCATCTAAAGTTGCAGCAGTTTTATCAATTCCATCTTTTAACGCAATTAACCCTTTCGCTTCAAATAATGTCAAAATCCGACCGTGATCTGGAACATTACTACTCATAATAACTGTTGCACCATCTTTAATTTCATCCAGAGATTTATACTTTTTGGAATAAATGCCTATTGGTTCAATATGGATACCACCCGCATTTTCAAGATCATATTTAAATTCTTTATTTTGCAATTCTAAGTATGGGATGTGTTGGAAAAAGTTTGCATCCAAATCTCCATCTACTAAAGCCGGATTAATTAATTCATATTTACTGAACGTTTCAATTTTCAATTCAATACCTTTTTCTTTCAGAATTGGTTTTGCTTTTTCTAAAATCACTGCATGTGGCTCATTTGTCGCACCAACTACTAATGTTTTTACATCATCTTTCCCTTTACTATTTTCGTCCCCGTTATTACTAGACGATTTTTCCTTACCTCCACAAGCAGCTAATGTTACAACAAGGATAGCACTAAATAAAAATGTTAATACCTTTTTCAACTTTGTTTCCCCCTTTTATCTTTTATCTAATTTTTTTGTTATTGTATCTCCAATGATTTGGATGATAAATACGATGATTAATATTAATAGCGTTGCAAATAGGGTTACATCATTTTGATTTCGTGAAAAACCATCTAAATAGGCGTAATCCCCTAGGCCACCAGCACCAATTACACCAGCAATTGCGGTATATCCAACTAGGGCAATCGCTGTTACCGTAATTCCGGAAACAATGGCTGGCATTGATTCAGGGAGCAGCACTTTTAAAATGATTGTGCTCGTTTTGGCTCCCATTGCTTTTGCTGCTTCAATTACTCCTTTGTCCACTTCTCTTAAACCAATTTCCACCATTCGAGCATAAAATGGTGCGGAACCGATAATTAGAGCAGGTAATGCCGCTTTCATCCCAATCATCGTTCCAACTAACATTCTAGTAAAAGGAATTAATAGAACAATAAGGATAACAAATGGAATGGACCGGAAAACGTTAACTACAGCTGAAGTAATCCAATGAATAAACTTGTTTTGCCAAAGATTACCGTTTGCTGTTAAAAAAAGCAATAAACCTAATATAATCCCAATAATAGCAATCCAAACGAGAGATAAACTCGTCATGTATAATGTTTCGATTGTTTTTTCCCACGCTTTTTCCATATCGACATTTGGGAAGAGTGTATCAATCATGACTAATTACCTCCACCCCAATTTGTTTCGTTGTTAGAAAATGAATAGCTTCTTGTACATCTTTTTCTTCCCCATCAATATGGAGGAAAAGACTACCGTATCTGCCATTTTGCGTTTGTGAAATTTTCCCTTGTAAAATATTTATCGTCATATGTTGCTGTCTAAATAATTGAGAGATAATCGGTTGCTCAGCTACTTCTCCAATGAACGTTAGCTTAACAATTTTTCCATGAGGGTATTTTTCTATTAAATGATGAATTGTTTCTTTCGTCTCCTCTTGTTCTGTTACTTGACCGATAAACCTTTTTGTAATTTGTTCTTTCGGCTGTCTAAAAATTTCTAGAACTGGACCTATTTCAACAATTTTTCCACTATCCATAACCGCAACTCGGTGACAAATTTTTCGAATAACATGCATTTCGTGGGTAATTAAAATAATCGTTAGCCCAAATTTCTTATTAATGTCTACAAGAAGGTCTAATATTGCATCCGTTGTTTCTGGGTCCAATGCTGATGTCGCCTCATCACAAAGCAGTACTTTTGGATTATTCGCAAGGGCTCGTGCAATACCCACTCTCTGCTTTTGTCCTCCACTTAATTGGGAAGGATACGCATCTTCCCTTCCTTCTAAACCAACGAGCTTTATTAATTCATCTACACGCTTTTTCCTTTTTTCTTTTGGGACTCCTGCAATTTCAAGTGGAAAGGAAATATTACCGCGCACCGTTCTTGACCAAAGTAGATTGAAATGTTGAAAAATCATACCGATTTCTTGCCGGGCTTTTCTCAATTCGGAACCGCGAATTTTCGCCATATCCTTTCCGTCAATGATGAGGGATCCTTTCGTTGGAGATTCTAACCCATTAAACATGCGGATAAGTGTACTTTTTCCTGCACCACTATAGCCAATAACCCCAAAAATTTCACCTTCATTTATCGTAAAATTCGCCTGATTTACTGCTGTCAAGGAGCATGATTTTGTCGTAAACTTTTTCGTTACATCTTGTACAAAAATCATTCTACCTTCCTCCTTCTGTTGCGCTATTCCTTCTTAAAAGAATCTGATGTTTATCTAACTATAGAATGTTATATTATTCAGTCTATTTTTCATAAATGATCGTTCTCTATTAATTTTGTAATGGAAATAAAAAACCCTTCTACAAGATAAGTAGAAAGGCATACGAATAATTGTCGAATTCCTTTCTCTCATCTTTCAAAGTTAAAAAACTTTGTGTGAATTGGCACCTTTTCAATTACTTGACGGTTGCCGGGCTTCATCGGGCACATCCCTCCACCACTCTTGATAAGAGTAAGACTTAAGAATATTCAGTTACGTGCAATGGATTGAAATTATAATATCATTAATAAATATGAACGTCAACTAAAATTTGTCACTTTATAGAAAATTCTTTATGCGATCCGATTTAACCAAAAAATGGACTCTAGCAAAAGCATTGTTCGATAATTACAATCCAATTGAACTTGGTTTCTTTCTATTGCCTTTTGTAGTTTTATTTCTCCTTGAATGATCCTTTGGATAATTTTGTCCTCACCAGAAAGCTCGATATGTATTTCACCCGTGAATGTTTTTCGTACATCCATTTGCTCCTTAGAAAGTGCAATATAGAACACATCGTCATTTTTATTTACTTTAATATGAAGTGGCTCTTCTGGCATTAATAGTCGAAATAAATGATGACGATTACTTTTTTGTTCTAAATTTTCAGTCAACATCCATGTATACACCCCCGCTATCCCATTGGTTTCACCATTTTATTAACGGTTTAATGATGTTTAAATCTGGGTGTTTATTTGGCGCTATAAGGTACGAACAACAAATGTGTTCTCTAATGTTTAATTCGCTATTTGCAGATGAATATCCTTTATTTCAAATGAAAGAAATAGGAAAAGCAAAAAACTGCCTATACATAGAGATGCGATTTAATCATTTCTCTCGTATAGGCAGTTGTGTTCATTATAAACTTTTCAATTTTTCATATAAAAACGGGACACTTTGGAAAGCGTAAATTTTTTCCTTAATTTGATAATCCGAAAAGATGATCAAACATGGGACACTTTCAATGAAAAATGTTTCGGCAATTTCTGGAATATAATTCATATCTGCCTTCCCTATTAGAAGATCTGGCAATAGCTCTTCAATAACACCTAACATTTTACTTGCCATTTGACATGTGCCACATAAAGGTGTGTATAAATAAAATCCACCTTTCTTTCCACTCTTTAAATGCTGGTAAAATGTATCGTTTGTCCATTGTTCCATTGTGTTCATCCTTCATTTCTAACTAAGGTGAAATCAAAATAAATATTTCGAGTGTACATGGATATTTGCTTGTAATAATACTGAAGCAACATGGTTTTCTGGTGCTGTCGCAACTTCTCGATAAGTTCTGTCAATGTAAATATGTTTTGCTTCTGGGAATTCACGTTTAAATTGCCTTCTTAACTTTTCACCAGAATCATCGGCATCAACAAAAATAAACACTTCTTTATCAAATAAAGAATCAATTAATTCATCCATCCGGCTCAAACCTATCGTTCCATTCGTACAAATAATTTCAACCGGTTCATTAATCACTTCTTGTACTTTTTTCTTGTCTGTTTTCCCTTCTACAATAATTACCCTCTCAACAGCTTCCTCCATATTTAATCACCTATCCAACATATTACAAGGAAACAAGTATCAAGACAACTTCTATGTTCCTTTTTATATTTGTATGCAATAATTTATAAATATTGAAGGAAAAGTGTAAAAGAAATGGGAAAAACATTTTTCTAGAAAAATGAAGATGCGATTACGTAAAGGAAAGAGAAGTGATTAGTTACAACGAGTGTCGTCACAAAAGGACATCTAAATGAAAATTAGACGTCCTTTAACTTTTTTATTCTTCATTAATCATTTTCTCATAATCTTCAGCGGACATTAAGCTATCGACTTGAGATAAATCAGATGGTTCAATCACTACCATCCATGCTTCATAAGGAGATTCATTCACATATTCAGGGTTGTCATTTAATTCTTCATTTACTTTGACTACTTTTCCACTAATCGGTGCATACAGTTCAGAAACGGTCTTAACAGATTCTACACTACCAAATGGTTCGTTTGCAGCCAATTCCGTTCCTACTTCTGGAAGTTCTACAAACACAATATCACCTAGTTCTTCTTGCGCGAAGTCAGTAATACCGATTCGAACTTGACTTCCCTCAACTTTTACCCATTCATGCTCTTCAGAATAACGTAACTCTTTCGGTGTTGCCATACGATTCCCTCCCAAGTTAATTTATATATGTAACATAAATATCATACTAAAACTCTTCTTAAAAATGCAAATATTGAAAGAATCTCTAACTATTTATTGTCCCATTCTTTCTCGTATTCATCTTCTTTAAATCCTACCGTTACTTTTTCTCCGTCTGTTACAATTGGTCTTTTTATTAACATACCATCTGAGGCAAGCAAATCAAGTAATTCTGATTCATCGGCTGTTTTTACTTTATCTTTTAATCCAAGTTCACGATATTTTTGCCCACTTGTATTAAAAAACTTTTTCAACTCGAATCCACTCTTTTTATATAATTGCTCAATTTCCTCTCGACTTGGTGGATTCTCTACAATATGGATTGCTTCATAGGTAACTTCATGATCATCTAACCATTTTTTTGCTTTTCGGCAAGTTCCACACTTCGGGTACCAATAAAATGTTAATGCCACTTGAATTCACCACCTTATATGAATCAATTTGTCCTATTTTATTATACCATGACCATAGTTAGATTTAGTAGAGCCAAGGTCGCATTCCATTAGCAGATTGGGAAGTTCCATGTATGAAGCTAATCCTTTCATGGCATTTTGTGGAGTGAGTAAACCATTAGAAGATTGACCTATTTTGAATAATGATAAAACTTCTTGCTCTTATGACAATTTAATGGAAACAAGGAAACTATCCATTAAAGACTTGTCCTTTGCAAAATAAATAAATAAATAAATCTTCCATCCGGATGTCACAAATGTGTTAACGAGGAATTAAAAAGACAGTCCATTAGAGGAATTGTCTATGTAAGTAAGCTAGCATGATGGGGATACTAGATTACGTACTTTAAGATTCCTCTAAATGAACTGTCTGATGAACAAGGGGATTATTCTTTCTCAAACATCACTTTCTACTTATTACACTATATATTTTTCAGCAGCAATTAGTTGATCAGCAGCTTCACGCTTTTTAGGAATAACATTAATTGGGTTGTAACGAGTTAGTTTACGTAATGTGGATAACATCATCCGTTGGTTGTCACCACTTGATACAGCAATTAATGTTTCTTTTGCATTTTGCTCAATTTCATTAAATGCATGTTGAGCAAAAATTTCAGTGTAAAGAAGTTTTTGCTTGCTCTTTTCTAAACCATCACGCTCAATTGCTTTTTTTGTACGTAATACAGCAGACTCCATTGCATATGTGAATGAAACAATATCTGCTAAGTTTACAAGAATTTCTTGTTCCTCTTCTAGGTTGTTTCCATATTTTTGAATAGCAAGACCTGCAGCCATTAACGCAATTTTCTTCGCATTACGTACTAAATATTTTTGTAATGCTAACGGCTCATCACCTGGCTCTTCAGGCATTAACATCATAATTTCTTCTTGTAATTTTTGTGCTTGTTCGAATAAAGGTAATTCACCTTTGAATGCCTTCTTCACGTATGTTCCAGGAACGAGTAGACGGTTAATTTCGTTCGTTCCTTCAAAAATACGGTTAATACGTGAATCGCGATAGGCACGCTCAATTTCGTATTCTTGCATAAATCCGTAACCACCATGGATTTGAACGCCTTCATCAACAACATGATCTAGCACTTCTGTTGCAAAGAATTTATTCAATGAGCACTCAATTGCGTATTCCGCAATCGATGCAGCAATTTCCTTACCATCTTTTGCTGCTTCTTCAGATAGACTTCCCATTCTTTCATCAAAAAGTCCCACTGTACGATAAACAGAGCTTTCTGCAGCATAGATTTCAGATGCCAATGTACCTAATTTCTCTTTCGTTAAGTTGAAGCTAGCAATTGTACGGTTGAATTGTTTACGTTCATTCGCATATTTTACAGCTAATTCAAACGCAGATTTCGAACCACCAACTGCACCTACACCAAGTTTGTAACGGCCAATGTTTAAAATATTGAATGCGATAACATGGCCTCTTCCAATTTCGCCTAATACGTTTTCAACTGGAACTTGAGCATCTTCCAAAATTAATGTGCGAGTGGAAGAACTCTTAATTCCCATTTTCTTTTCTTCAGCACCTGTAGAAACTCCAGGGAATTCTCTTTCTACGATAAACGCAGTGAATTTTTCTCCATCAATTTTTGCATAAACAACGAATACATCAGCAAAACCAGCGTTTGTAATCCATTGTTTTTCACCATTTAATACATAGTGTGTGCCTGCTTCATTTAATTTTGCTGTTGTTCTTGCACCTAAAGCGTCGGATCCAGAACCTGGCTCTGTTAGTGCATAAGCAGCTAAAAGTTCACCGCTAGCAAGTTTTGGCAAATACTTTTGTTTTTGTTCTTCATTTCCGAATAAAACAATTGGTAATGAACCGATACCAACGTGGGCTCCGTGCGTAATAGAAAATCCACCAGCACGAGCCATTTTTTCTGCGATTAAGGCAGAAGTAATTTTATCAAGTCCAAGTCCACCATATGCTTCAGGTACATCTGTTCCTAAAAGTCCTAGTTCACCAGCTTGTTTTAATAGTTTAACAGAGTATTCAAACTCATGGTTTTCTAATTTTTCAACGACTGGCAATACTTCATTTTCAACATAATCTTCTGTTGTTTTTGCAATCATTAAATGTTCTTCTGTATAGTCTTCTGGTGTAAAAACTTGATCAGCGCGAACTTCCTCAATTAAAAAGCTACCACCTTTTACAATTTCATCTACAGATTTGGCCATGTGAAAATTCCTCCTTAAATTAATTTAGTAGATTTGGATATGAATGATGAACCATTCATATCCAAGTGACTTTATTATAATAATTCAAAAACTCCTGCTGCTCCCATACCGCCACCGATACACATAGTGACTAAACCAAATTGAACGTCTCTACGTTTCATTTCATGAATAAGTGAAAGTGTTAATTTCGTACCACTACAGCCAAGTGGATGTCCTAAAGCGATAGCGCCTCCATTGACATTAACAATATCTTCATTCAACCCAAGTTCACGGATGACTTGAATTGATTGTGATGCGAAAGCTTCGTTCAATTCAATTAAACCTATATCCGAAAGTTCTAATCCAGCTAGTTTCAATGCTTTTGGTACAGCTACTACTGGACCTATTCCCATAACTTCTGGTGGTACGCCACCGACAGCAAAGGAACGGAATTTTGCTATTGGTTTTAACCCTTCTGCTTCTGCTTTTTCACGGTCCATCAATAGAACAGCGGCTGCACCATCACTTGTTTGAGAAGCATTACCTGCTGTTACTGTTCCATTTACGCGGAAAGCTGGTCGTAGTCTTGCCAAACCTTCCATTGATGTATCTGGTCTTACTCCTTCATCCATAGTAAATTGAACATTCTTTTCTACTAATTTATTATTCTCGTCAACAGAGCGGAAAGTTACATCCACAGGCACAATTTCCTCGTTAAATTTCCCCTCTGCAATAGCTTTGGCTGCTCGCTGATGGCTGCGCACTGCAAACGCATCTTGCTCTTCTCTCGTAATTCCGTATTTTTCTGCAACTTGTTCAGCTGTATGGCCCATGCCCATATAATATTCTGGTGCCGTTTCAGCTAAATTAGCATTTGGACGAACAACATGCCCCATCATTGGAACCATACTCATTGATTCAGCACCGCCAGCAAGAACGGACTCAGCGCCACCTATCATAATTTTTTCTGCTCCATATGCAATGGATTGTAAACCGGAAGAACAGTAACGGTTGATCGTAATAGCAGGAACAGTATATGGTAGACCTGCTAATGCACCGATATTTCTTGCCATATTTAAACCTTGCTCTGCTTCAGGCATCGCACATCCGATAATTAAGTCATCAATTGGCCCATCGTAGTTATCTGCTCGTTTTAATGTTTCTTTAACAGCAATGGCTCCTAAATCATCAGGACGCACGTTCCGAAGAGTTCCCTTTTTCGCTCTTCCAACAGGTGTACGTGCACCGGAAACAATTACCGCTTCTCTCACTTCATTTCCCCCTTTTTTCTATTACTCTACTATTTAGTTACGTAACGGTTTCCCCTTCATTAACATATGTTGCATTCTTTGCTGTGTTTTCGGTTCTGCGATTAAGCTCAAAAATGATTCACGCTCTAAATCTAGTATATATTGTTCATCAACTTCTGTTCCAAACGGTACTTTACCACCCGCTAAGACGTAAGCAAGTTTTTTCGCAATCTTTAAGTCATGCTCTGAAATATACCCGGATAGATGCATACTTTGAGCACCAAGTAATAGTGTCGCATAACCTGTTTCACCAACAACAGGAATTTTCTTACGTATTGGTGGTTGATAACCGCTTTCATAAAGATCGATAACAATTTGTTTTGCATCATAAATGAGGTGATCTGCATTTTTACTAATACCGTCATGGCTATTTAAGAAACCATTTTCCCTAGCTTCTTCAGCTGAAGTTGATACTTTCGCTGTCGCAACTGTTTCAAACACTTTATTTGCTACATCTTGAAGGTCAAATTTTACCCCTTTTGGCATGCTATTCAAATGTTTAACGTACAGCTCTTTCGTACCACCACCACCAGGAATTAAACCGACACCAACCTCAACAAGTCCGATATAACTTTCCGGTGAAGCTTGAATACGTGCAGCTGGTAAAATAACTTCAGCACCGCCTCCAAGTGTCATTTGGTGTGGAGCTGCAACAACTGGTTTTGCACTGTATTTAATATTTAGCATTGCTTGATGGAATTGTCTGATAACAAAATCCAACTCAAAGAAGTTATCATCTTGTGCTTCCATTAGCATCATGGCAATGTTTGCACCGACACAGAAGTTTTTCCCTTGGTTTGCAATAACAAGACCTTTATAATTTTTCTCAACTTCTTCAATGGACTTATTGATCATTTGAATAATATCGAGTCCGATGGCATTATTTGGTGAATGGAATTCAAGTAGAGCAACCCCGTCACCGATATCAATGAGGCTCGCACCAGAGTTTTTCATGATAACGCCATTTTGTTTTTTCAACTGTTTTAAGTTAATGATTTTTTCATTTTGTTTTACTGGTTTATACTCACCACGGTCGTAGTAAAGAACTGTACCATTGTCTTCTTTATAGAATGATGTTGCTCCACTCGCAATCATTTCTTTAATCCAAGCTGGAACAGTAAGACCTTCGTTTTCCATACGCTCAACAGACTTTTCTAATCCGATGGCATCCCAAGATTCAAATGGTCCTTGTTCCCAACCGAATCCCCACTTCATTGCATTATCAACAGCAACGATATCATCGGCAATTTCGTATAGTAAATCAGCTGTGTAAATTAATGTTTGAGAGAAAACATTCCATAGTAATTTTCCAGCACGATCATCAGCATAAACTAATGCTTGTAATTTTGCTTTCGTACCTTTTTGTTGCTTTGCCATCTCAACAGCTGGTGTTCTTAACTTTTTCACTGGTTCATATTCTAAAGTTGTTGGATTTAATTCAAGAATTTCTTTTCCTTTTTTCAAGTAAAAACCTTGACCTGTTTTCGCACCTAACCATTTTTTCTCAAGCATCCTTTCAAGTATTTCTGGTGCTGTAAATACTTCTTTTTCTTTTCCTTCAACTTGATTTTTAACGTTATTAGCTACATGAACAAATGTATCAAGACCTACAACATCAAGTGTACGGAAAGTCGCACTCTTTGGTCGACCGATAATTGTTCCGGTAATTGAATCCACTTCACCAATGGAATATCCATTTTTCAATACTTCTTGTAAAGTGATTAGTAATCCGTAAGTTCCAATTCGATTACCGATAAAGTTCGGTGTATCTTTTGCAATTACAACACCTTTTCCTAATACATCCTCACCAAATGTTTCCATAAAGCTAACAACTTCAGGATCCGTATCCTTCGTTGGAATAACTTCTAGTAGTTTTAAGTAGCGTGGTGGGTTAAAAAAGTGTGTGCCAAGAAAATGCTTTCTAAAGTCTTCTGAACGACCTTCTGCCATTCGGTTTACGGAGATTCCAGAAGTATTGGAACTTACAATTGAACCAGGTTTACGATACTTGTCTACTTTCTCGAAAACCGATTTCTTGATATCTAATCTTTCAACGACAACTTCAATAATCCAGTCCACTTCACCAAGTCGCTCTAGATCATCTTCTAAGTTTCCTACTTCGATAAGTGCAAGATGATCTTTTGAAGTTAACGGTGCAGGCTTTTGTTTTAATAGCTTTTGTTTTCCACTCGCTGCAATTCGATTACGAACAACCTTATCATTTAGCGTTAATCCTTTAGCAGCCTCTTCTTTTGTTAATTCATTTGGAACGATATCTAGCAATAATGTTGGAATTCCAATATTTGCTAGATGGGCTGCAATACCTGAACCCATGACCCCAGATCCTAGAACAGCGGCTTTCTTAATCTGTTTAACCAAAATTCCTTTCCCCCTTTGTATTCCTTTGAATGAACACTCATTCATTTTTATGCGAAAAAAATATAAAAAACAAATTCATTTATATTTTTAATATATATAAATTTTTGCAACAATGCAATAGAAAAAACTTATTTTTTTAAAATATTTTTAATCGCTCATTCCACCCTATTATTTGCAAATAAGCTGTTGTTTCTTACATATGAATTTATTTTTTAGGCAACATATAGGTGATTACTATATTTCTTTTTGGGAGGAATTTAAATGAATCAACAAAACATGATGCAAACAGGCGGGCAAAATCAACAGCAGATTATGCCTGAACCACCGAAAGTTGTGACAGTAAAAGATTCATTGTATTTAACCGATATGCTCTCTTGGAATTTACTCGCAATGAAAAAAGCCCATTTCTTCGCCAATCACGTTCAAGACCCAGAAATTAAAACTGCACTGAACAAAGCTGGACAAATGCATCAAGCACACTATCAAAGAATTTTAACACATTTAAACAATTCAAATACACAACAAATGGGGATGCAAGGACAACATTAATTGAACATATTGAACAAACATACATTTAGGAGGATCCATTGATGAATCAACAAAATAAAATTCAAAACCCTGCTGTAAAAATTCAAAAGACAAAAGAAATGAATGACCGTGACTTTATTAATGATATGCTCGCAACAGAAAAATATATGACTTCTGCTTATAGTACAGCATTAAATGAAGCAAGCTATTCTGATCTTTATCAAGATGTATTAGCCATATTTAATGAAACACAAAACTGTCAGCGTGAATTATTCGAAATAATGTTTAGCAAAGGTTGGTACGGCTTTGAAGCTGCAGATGGGCAAAAATTACAACAATCCCATCAGCAATTCCAAGGTTACAGTAATCAATTCCCTTATAATCATTCGAATGTTCAATAATTGATTGTGAGGAAAGATTTTATTATTCTGTAATTTCCTTGTTGACAGGAATCGTAACGATATGATTAATGATTTCGAAATCAAACATTTAAGATAATCCGGGCATTTCCCCGGATTTTTTGGTTTTGCTCAAGGACAGTTTTGTTCACGTTAGATAGGTCACTGAAAAAGTTCTAAGGTTCATTAAAGTTGTTTTTACACCACAAATATTGCGGGATTCCGTTAATTTTGGGTTCATAGACGAGTTCTATAGGACCATTTTTGCGGAATTTCGTTATTTTTGGGTTCATAGACGAGTTCTATAGGACCGTTTTTGCGGAATTTCGTTATTTTTGGGTTCATAGACGAGTTCTATGTGACTGTTTTTGCGGAATTTCGTTATTTTTGGGTTCATAGACGAGTTCGTTATTTTTGGGTTCATAGACGGGTTCTATGTGACTGTTTTTGCGGAATTTCGTTATTTTTGGGTTCATAGACGAGTTCTATGTGACTGTTTTTGCGGAATTTCGTTATTTTTGGGTTCATAGACGAGTTCTATAGGACCGTTTTTGCGGAATTTCGTTATTTTTGGGTTCATAGACGAGTTCTATAGGACCGTTTTTGCGGAATTTCGTTATTTTTGGGTTCATAGACGAGTTCTATAGGACCATTTTTGCCCAGTTCTTTTAAATTCTGGTCTATTGACACGTTCGTTACGCACTTTTCCGGTCTTCTGGACACTTCACTTAATCGAGGCCACCTCCCACTGGAAAACTGTTTCGTAATTCCTATTTGTCGATGATGTAGTCGTGACCACTTACTTTCCAGACCTCGGAAAATTTGCATCCTATCTAGTGTTGAGAAGTAATGACCATACAGCACTACATTTCCTATCTGATATTTGAGTAGAAATAAGCATAAAACTCCATCCCCGGAAAATAATTTCACATTTCCCTATGTCCCCCTAGAAATCTTTGACATTTTTCTATAATATAAAACTATACATAAACGGAAGGAGTCGTTCGGTTGTATAAATCTAAATTACATTTTTGGACTTTAGAAATTCTTCTAATTGTGGGAATCATTTACATATGCACAAAACTTTCTTTCCTTTTTAACCCAATTGTTATTTTTCTGTCAACGATGTTTTTCCCACTACTTATAACAGGTTTCCTTTATTTTATTTTTAATCCGATTGTATCCTTGTTTGAGAAGGCAAAAATACCACGAACTTTAGGAATCTTACTAATTTATGTCATCTTTATTGGACTTGTTGTTCTCGTTATCGCATTAATTGTCCCTGTTTTGACTCAACAAGTTCGGGAATTGTTTACGAATATTCCAAAATATATTGACCAAGTTCCTGTCATTGTCAGCAACTTTGCCCAATCTGATACGTTCCACTGGATACAAACACAACAGTATGTCGATTTAGATCAAGTAAAAAATACATTAATGACTTACTTGCAAGATATACCAACTGCTATTACAAATAGTATTTCTGGTTTAGTTGGGGCGGTTGCCAATGTCACTCTTGTTATAGTTACGGTGCCATTCTTACTGTTTTATTTATTAAAAGATGGTCATAAGTTACCGAATGCGATTTTGCGGTTTTTACCAAGTGCATATCGTAAAGAGGGTCGAGTGATTTTAAAAGATACTTCGAATACATTAGCTACCTATATTCAAGGACAACTTATTGTCTCTTTATGTGTCGGTACGTTATCATTCATCGGGTATTTAATTATTGATTTACCGTATGCTTTACTTTTAGGTTTAGCGGTTGCGGTGACAAATATTATTCCATATGTCGGACCGTTTTTAGGAGCTGCACCTGCTTTCATCGTAGGATTGTTTATTTCACCAATGACAGCCGTACTAGTCGTCGTTGTGGCAGTGATCGCTCAACAATTTGAAGGGAATGTCATCTCGCCACTAGTTATTGGAAGAAAACTAGATACTCATCCAGCGACAATTATCATTATTTTATTAGTGGCAGGAAATATTGCAGGTATTCTCGGAATGATCTTGGGTGTACCCGTATATGCTGTAATGAAAACACTTATTTTAAATATTGTCCGTCTTGTTCGCTTATATCGAAAACATAGGAAAGAACCGAAAACAGCTGTTATAGAATAAAGAAAAACTCATGGCTCGATCCATGTCGGGACGGGACATGAGTTTTTAGCTTAACGTATAGGAAAGTAGAAATGAAATCGTTTTAACTTTCCTAGTAATACAAGGAATTCATTCTCGAGTCCTAATTATTATTTTGATGAATAATCGAAGTCACTTATTTTGTAACCAAGGAGCTTGTTACTTTGACTTGTCCCAGATTTTAAATCTTGCTCCATTACGATGGACTGCCATATAACTTGTTGTACAGACGGTTAATTGATTTAAGTAGCCATCCACTAAAAAAGATGCCCGTCTGAATCATTACAAGCAGCAAAATTGTTCGGCCCAATTTCAATTGCTAAAGCCATTTTACTTCCTCAGAAGGCTGCTCTTAAACATAAGAGAATATAAAAGAATTGTCCTTTATTTCATGGGATAATCCGAACTTCTTAGATTTCCTTCCCTTCTATACGTGAAGGAAAAGGTACTAGTATATCTTTATAGTTTGGATTGGCTTTTTTATAAGCATTCGAAACAGCGACACGAAAGAAAATTCCACACCTTAAGGCAGTTGGTTTTCTTATTCGGAAAAGCTATAATAAGGGAAAATTGAACGAATGGGGAATTCGCGATGGGGTTATTTTTTAAAAAGAAAAAGAAGATGAAACTGGAATTTTGTACGAATAATTTAAATCAATACTATGATGATGAGATGTTTGAAATGTTGGAGAATCTAGTCGATGAACTTGATCTTCAAGTAAAAGAAATGGATTGTTTAAGTTATTGTGATGAATGTACATGCTCCCCTTACGTTTTAATGAATTCAACATTTCTTGAAGCAAATTCACCAGAAGATTTAATGAAGAAGATAAAAGATAACGCTTCATAAAGAAGTTTTTCCCTTAATTATATTGTTCTACTTAAAAGAGAGACAGTATCTCCATTACGCTGTCTCTCTTTCTATTAATCATTATCTGTCGTTAACCGTTTTAGCCGATCCTCTTCTTGTAAAAATTTAATAAAGTTTTCCATCGCCATTACCGGTTTTTCTTTGACAAGATGGATGTAATGATTTTTCCGCTCGTTTGTCACATAGCGACTTTTCTTCATCCGATCAACAATATATCGCACACCAATTTGTTCAATTTCCTTTTTATTTAACTTTGACTCTTTCAAAAGAGCAAAACCAAAAGCACCAATTATTGCGTAGATAATCATAGGGATATAAAAATCATCACCACCTGTTGTGAAAAACAAAAGATAAATTAAGTTAATAACAGCAATGGCAATTAAAGGGAATGTCCAAAACATATATTTCGAAGTTTTCTTTGCTAATGGTAAAATTAGCTTCTGAATTTGTTCTAATTCTTTTTTTATATTGTCTGGAAAACTATTCAGTAAAAAGTTGTCCATAGAATCACCTTTTATTATATTATTATTTTATACGTATTCAATTGTAACAAGAAAGATGTTAAAAAGATATAAAAAGACCTACCTTCACTGTATAAAAACATGGAGGTAAGGTCTCGCTAACAATCGTTTTTGCCAACAAAGCCGAGAGACGATTCTCTGGATTGACGACTTTGCTGTAAAAGCTACTCCTCTTCTTGCCGGATGATTATATTCACTTTAATCATACTATAAATCACAGTTACTGTCAAAAAAGGTGGTAGAGACCTTCTCTCCTTTTTTCTAGAAATTTGCTTGAATTCCTCCCGAGAAAAATTTTACACATATGGTTATTGATGAGGAATTTTCCCATTGACTGATATCGTTATCATTTTCCATGTAGACTCGATTATTTTTATAAACCGAGAAACGTTATCGTTCGTGCATTTTTCGGGTTTTCAAACAGTTGTTTCGGTGTACCCGATTCAATTATTTCACCGTCAGCCATAAAAATGACACGATCAGCTACTTCTTTTGCGAATGCCATTTCGTGAGTGACGACAACCATCGTCATATGTTCATCCGCTAAATCTTTCATTACTTTCAAAACCTCTCCAGTGAGTTCAGGGTCAAGTGCAGAAGTAGGTTCATCAAATAGCATAATATCTGGATTCATCATTAATGCCCTAGCAATTGCAACCCGCTGCTTTTGACCACCCGATAATTTGGCAGGATAGGCATTTGCTCGGTCCGCCAACCCGACCTTTTCCAACAACTCGCGACTACGCTGTTCGACACTTTTCGCTGTTTCCTTTTTTACTAGCTTTGGTGCCAACTCCAAATTTTGTTTCACCGTTAAGTGTGGAAATAAATAAAAATGTTGGAAGACCATTCCCATTTTCGCAGTAATTTGTTTGATTTCGTTTGGTCTTGCATAATTACCGTCCTTAACAAAGAATCGACCATCGACCGATATGTTTCCCCCATCAATCGTCTCCAAGTGAACGAGACTGCGTAACAGCGTACTCTTCCCTGAACCTGAAGGCCCAATAATGGCGACAACTTCATTTTTATCTATTGAAAAACTTATTTGTTTTAAAACTTCTACTTCATCATATGACTTATATAAATTAGATACTTCGATAAATGCCACAATATCACTCTTTCTTATTCAAATTGAAATCTTTTTTCAACCCTTTTTAAAATTAGCGTTACAAGCAAGGTAATGATTAAATAAATAACTCCCGCAACAAAGAATGGAACAATTGTAAAGTCGCGGTTTACTGCTGTTTGTGCATAGTGAAGTAGTTCTGGAACAGCAACTGCATATAATAAAGCAGTATCTTTTACTAATGTTACAGATTCGTTCGCAACTGTTGGGAGCGCAACTCGAAACATTTGTGGAACAATAATTCGGGTCATCGTCTGCCATCTACTAAGCCCGAGAACTTGTGCTGCTTCGTATTGTCCTTTATCAATTGCAAGTAAACCGCCACGGAATATTTCTGCAAAATAGGCTGCATAGTTCAATACGAAGCCGAGGCATGCTGCGACAAACCGATCAAGAACGAGATACTCACCGATTCCTGGTAAAAGAGGCAATCCAAATACGATAAATAATAATTGCAATAGTAATGGCGTACCCCTCATGATATAAATATACGCTTGAACGATTAATGACAGTGGCTTAAATCGACTGCGTACAGCTAAAGTTAATAAAAACCCTAAAGGAATTGAAAAAACGATAACAATGAGGAAGAGTAATAGGGTAACTTTTGTTCCTTCAAGCATCGGTTTCAAAACTAAGTTTATATAATCGAATGACATATAATCCTCCTAAAAATTAACATATATACTTTTATTGTAAAAGAAACGGTGTCGAAAAGATAGAAATTTCTGTTTTCCTTTAGAAATTAAGAAGAGCAACCAGTACGAGCGACTGATTGCCTACTTCTGATCCTTAATCCAATACTTTATTTTCCCCAAACCATTTATCAGAAATTTTTGCAGCCTCACCATTAGCTACTAGTTCATCTAAAGCTTTTTGAACTTGGTTTCGTAATTCGTCATTTCCTTTTTTCACACCTACTGCATATTCTTCAGGTGCAAGAGTTTCTTCTAAAACTTTATATGTTTCTGGTTCTTTTGTCATATAATAATCAATGACGACCTCATCAATGACGACCGCATCCACACGACCGTTTTTCAAATCAGTTAAAGCTAACACATTGTCTTTAAATTCTGTTTTATCTTTTAATTCAGCTGCAATTGGTGCCGCATTTAACGCATCACTTGCTGAAGATTGAGCTTGAAGACCGACTGTTTTTCCTTTAAGCTGGTCTAGTTTTTCAATGTCGGAATCTTTTAATGTAACAATGACTTGAGCATTCGCTAAATAAGGTTTTGTAAAAAGTACTTTTTCCTTTCTTTCATCAGTCACTGTGTAACCATTCCAAATTAAATCAATTCGGCCACTGTTTAACTCTGATTCTTTTGAACTCCAATCAATTGGTTGGAAAACAACTTCTTTTCCCATTTTTTTGCCTGTTGCTCTTGCTAAATCAATATCAAAACCGACAATTTCATTACTTTCATCACGGAATCCTAATGGTGCAAAAGCGTCATCAATCCCGATAATTAATTTGTCATCACTTTTTCCTTTTTCCCCTGCCGATGATTCTGAGGAACAAGCCGCTAATAATGATGCAACTAATGCAAAGAATATGATTTTCACTAACCGTTTCATAACTTACCTCTCCCATTTAAGTTTTATTATATTAGTGATTTAACCCTTTAACAAACTAAATTGATAATTTGATAAACTTATATTATCATCAGTCTTCGGTAGTGTCAACAATAATTTCATTTAATTAGCGAGCTAAAGGATTTATCGTATTTGTCGTAGTTTATAATTTATCTTCTTCACAAGAAGCCCCCTACTCTCTTTAAAAAGAGTGAGACAAACAGACAACACCAATATTGGGATAAAAAGGCGAGTATAAAAAATGCTGAGTAGGTTCACAATGTCGGTGAAAAAGGTAAATAAAGAAAATTCAAGACAGGCAAAACAAGAGCCGTAGTTGCCGAAAAAATGTGAGTTTTTCGGCTTTCATGTAATGCTTCTAGAGCCTGGGACTGTCTGAAAAGTGGATATCCTTAAAAATGTGATAATTAAGAATATCGATATATCAAGGTTTTGAAACAAGAAAAGGGGATCTATAAATTAAAATACGACTTTCTGGACAGCATCAAGTTGAAATCGGAAAATTCATACTTTCCTATTCACAAAATAAACCCTAGAATGACTCTAGGGCTAGCTTATTTTACTCATATTCTTTTTCAAATTGTTTCGTACTTCTGACCGTATCAAAATGTCGTACTAAGCCTTCTATTTCTTTGCGCTGTTCTTCAAAGTATGGTGGTAGTGATAGTTTTTCGCCTAATGTTTCATACGGCTCATCTCCCATAAACCCTGGTCCATCTGTTGCAAGTTCAAATAAGATGTCCGGTGAGACGCGGGTATATAATGAACCGAAGTAATATCGTTCCACATAACCAGATGTGCCAATACGGAAGCTTCTAATTGCCTTATCCCATGCTTCCAACTCTTCCCGGTTATTGACTCGGAATGCAGCATGATGTATGGTGCCATAACCTTGTCTACTAGGAGGAAGAACCGTATTATGTTCTACCCAAACTTCGGCACCATTTCCTCCATCACCCATTTCAAAAACATGTAAGGAACCTTCTTTGTCTATTTCGATAAATCCAAGCACTTGTTCTGATACTTGTTTAAAATAATCAAAATACGACACGCGAACAACAATTGGACCAAGGCCAGATATTGCAAACTCATCTGGTATTGGTCCTTTTTTCCACGGGCTACCCGATGGAACACCACTATTTCTCTCATCTGATATTAGTTGATATTGTTGTTCATCAAAATCAGTAAACGAAAGTGTCTTTTTGCCAAATTGCTCTTGAATGCCTGTGTGTTTCACATTAAGTCGGTTGAATCGTTTTTCCCAGTAAGCTAATGCCGCATCAGTTGGCACGCGGAATGATGTTTTATAAATTTCGTTTGTTCCATGTTTCCCTTTAGGAATGCCTGGAAAGTCAAAAAACGTCATATCCGTTCCCGGGCTCCCTTTATCATCAGCAAAAAATAAATGGTATGTTTGAATATCATCTTGGTTCACAGTTTTTTTAACTAATCGTACGCCCAATGTATATGTGAAAAACTCATATATTTTTTCAGCACTACTCGTAATTGCAGTCACATGGTGAATTCCTTTTAATTTGTTCACAGTTTCATCCTCCAACTATCTCAAATTAATTTATTTTTAATTCGAGATAAATATATCATATTTCTGTTCATTTTGGCAAGTGAATACACCTTTTAGAGTTTCATTGTCATTCGGCGAAAACTAAGTCGTATTCGTATGATGCTTATTACAAGTAGCCTAATTTCTTCCTAATAAAAAAGTAGCAGTGATTTGCCACTACTACTTTCCAATCCATCATTTTTTGTTACTTACTGAAAAATTCTTTTGCTTTTTCAAAATACGGTTGTTCATCCGGTCTTAAATCTTCTTCATAATAGATTGCCTCGACTGGACACACTGCTTGGCAAGCACCACAATCAATACAAATGGCTGGATCAATATAGTATTGATCTTCCCCTTTTTCTATACAATCAACTGGGCATACATCAACACATTCTGCTGCAAGTTCATCTTTACATGGTGCAGTAATTACAAAAGCCACTAAAACTCCCCCCAAATCTATCATAGTAGTTACATTTTGATCAATAGAAATTGTTTTGTTCCCCTTATATTAAGGTACTAAACGTTCCAATAATTAAAAACCATATTTTACCTATATATTCAATGTAATTCTTAATTCAAAAAAAGTCAATTTTTCAAATTACTATTTTTCCTCATATTGCAATCTTTTGCGGTTCTAAACTATTTTTTATCACATATTCTTACATGACTCATATCTCCTATACATATCATATGTATTTTCTTTTGATAGATATCGATGCGTGTCAAACTCGTCCCTTCAACAATCGGTTCCGTCCACACCTCCGTTAAACGTTTCCCTTTTAACAAAATTAATAAAATTTGAATAAACGAACCGTGTGTTACAATTAAAATATTTCCATCGTCTGGCTCGCTTTGTATATCCATTAAAAAACCTTTCACACGAGCAAGCACATCTTGAAACGTCTCTCCATCATCATTTCGATAAAGTTCCGGTTGATCAATATACTTTTTGTAATCTTCATAGAATTGAAGTTGTATTTCTTCCTCAGTCATTCCTTGCCAACGTCCCATTTTCATTTCTACAATTCGCTCATCTAACATTATTTTCCCATTACAATCACTATTAAGAATCTTCGCCGTATCGACAGCTCTTTTGCTCGGACTACAAATCATTTTCGAAAAAGAAATCGGTTTGAGTCGTTCACTTAGTAGTCTAGCGTATCTTTTCCCTTTTTCTGTTAGTTTCGAATCAAAACTTCCTTGCATCCGACCTTCTTGATTCCATTCGGTCTCACCGTGTCTAACAATATACAAACGTACCATTGACATCTCCTGTCTTCTATTTCAAACAAATAATAGAGGATGGTAAACTTGAGCACATTTTTCTTTTAACATCGATTCCATTTCAGGTAAATACGCTAGTAAACAACAAGTTGCCGGGCCGGAAGAAGTAGTAACATCGACATCACAAGAGATTTCACTCACATCTACTTGTTTTCCTAGCATTACAGACACCTCATGAATGATTCCTTTTGAACCGACTGGTAAAATGATTGTATCCGGTATTTCGCACAATTCTTGAAAAAGTGAAAGAGGTAATATGTCCTCCCGTCGATTCAACACTTCATTTCCGACTAGCGGAGAACCAACAACTGCCATTCGATATTTGTCTAGTAAAATTGGTTCCTCTTTCCTTTCTACTGTTTTTTCGCCAATCACAATCATCCCTAAAGCAGACTGACTTAGCGCAAAATTACTCTCTGTACTTCCCGTAATAGGAACATGATCATATCTTAACTCACATAAACCTCTTTTTACGCCTTGTACAAGCGCTGGCCATGCATCCTCTCCACAAAAATTATGTACGACAACACTTATTGGTTTAGCTCGTGCTGCCATACATTCCATGATTGCAACACGAAATCCATAATAGGCAACAACATCATACGGGGTGAATACGTGGTCTTGATTTTTCATACCAATTCCACCACTATTATCGGCGGCAATTACAAGTGTACGTTGTTCATTGATAGCAATCTCGGTTATATCTCTTCTCATTCTTCCACTCCCTATATATGTAATCGTTTTACGAAATATGTTTCTACACTTGGTGCGAGAATAATAGCTAAGGCTGCATTAATCACTGAACCGATGAATAAAGATGGAATCATTCCGACATAAAATCCAATTCCGATGATAAAAAGGAAAGGTAAACTCGCAACAAATGTGTTTCCAATCACTAAAAAGATTGCAGCCAATATTCGTTTCCCCTTTTGATAAATATAACCAAATCCATACACAAGAAGAGCCATCTCAAACGCGATTAACATATGGAATGGTCCGAGTGGCATACCACCGAATAAGGCGGATAGAAGATGACCAAGGCATGCAACAAGAGAACCAGCATTTCTTCCTAGTACTACAACGCCAACTAATGCAGGCAAGAGATCTAAAGCAACACTCGAGATTGGTGCAGGTACTTTAATCATCGCCCCGACAACAGATAAAGAAATAAAAATAGCTAACAAACTTAGTTTCTTTACTTTCATCTTTATCCTTGCCTCCTAAAAATTTTTCACGTTCATATTTATTCCGTACCAAATGATATCGACTCGTTCACAGGCCGCTGTTGTTTGTTGATAGATACGCCCTGTGACATCACGCCATAACCTTTCACCTCGGTCAATCGGAACAATTCCTTTTGTAATATCCGAACCAATAATGATTATGTTCCATCCTTCCTTTCCCATTTGCCCCCATGTTGTTAACTTTTGTTGCCACTTCTTATAAATCGTCTGCTCATCTTCCTTTTGCAGCCATGTTTTTATATATTGTTCTATCCCACTAACAACTACGTAACAATTTTTATCCGCAAATCTTTCGGGTAGTGGGTGATTTTTATAACCAGAAAACCATTTACAATTTTCTTCATTCAAAGAGAAGGTTTCCTTCACCCATGCTGATTTGCCGTTAAAGGCACCTCCCGTAACAAAGTGCATCGCTCACCCCTCCTAAAAGCCGTTTGACAATTCCATATAAGTTCAAATCCAGTGCCATGGGGAACATGCCATTCCCAAAATTGCTTATGACTGTTGGCATATTTCAACAGTAAATCGCGAATCACGCCTTCATGGGTAACAATGGCTACTTTCTTTACTCGATTCCTTTCAATCATTTCCACTATTTGTTTCCATCCTTCATCGACTCGGTTGTTAAACATTTGAAAATTTTCACCCCCAGGTGGTGTTACTTCAAAAGGTGCATGTAACCACTCTATATAATTCGTATCATTTTTCAGTTGTTCATATGTTTTTCCTTCCCACTCGCCAAAATGTAGTTCACGAAATTGATTCATTTTGTACACTTTTTTCCACGGAAACAAAATCTCCGCTGTCTGCAAACAACGCGTTAAATCACTTGAAATGATGAAATCATATGGGAAGCCATAATAAGCTTGATTCGCTAACCGTTCTTTCTCTTCTTCAGAAATCGGGGCATCGGTCCAACCGATATATGCTTTTTGTTTATTCAATGCTGTTAATCCGTGACGAAATAAGGCAATAACCACAGAATCATCCATAATAGCGTTTCTCCTCCCTCTATTGATGCACCAAGAACATCTCCAGTCATCCCACCAAACCATGAAACAATCTTTTTTCGAATGATAGCGATGTAAATACCTGTGAAAAATAAAAAGACAATGAGCATAAAAAATGAATGAGGCCATATGAAGTAACTAATCAAAAATAAGAAGACGAGATAAACCGGATAAGTAAAGAGCGTCCCCTTCGTTGCTGCTTCTTGAAACATAACACCAAGTCCAGATGATTTTGCTGATTTTACAGTGACAATTAGCATACCGACAATGATTTTACCGAAAAAAGGGATGATAAATATGAATAAATAAACAATAGGTGTCATCCGATCAATCGTCTCGAAAATAAAAAGAAACCGAGCACTTAATAAAATCATGACAGATAAAACACCGAAAGCACCAACTCGGGAATCTTTCATTATGTCTAGCCGTCTTTTCGGATCACGATAAGAAAAATACGCATCACTTACATCCATCCAGCCATCAAGATGTAATCCGCCAGTAACTAGAATCCAGACCAACCAGATGATAAATGAAATAGCCAATGTTGAAAGAGGTGACCACTCTACTAATAAATAAGTAATGAGTGTATAAATCATTCCTTGTAACAGACCCAGCATTGGAAACATTCGAATCGCTCGTTCAATGTAGGTTTTATCCATAGGTACTTCATATGGAACGGGGATACTAGTAAAAAACTGAATACAGAGAATGAGTCCTTTAATAGTTTTCATCACTGTTTCCCCATTCAAAGACAATTTTCTTTACTTTGTCCCAATCTAAATAGCCCCTGACTACTTTTGCAAGGCTAGCATAATGTTCATCTTGATTGAAGTGAGTCTGTGCCTTTTCTTCAACAGACAACTGATTAGAAAGAGAGTCCTCACCATCAATCCTATGATTTTTTATGTACGGTAAAACACCAAGAACAGGAATACCCGTACGGTTTTCGAGCCAATTCAATCCATCAGTAAATAAATCAAGATCACCTCGAAATTTATTAATAATAATTCCCTTTACTCGTTTCCGCTCATTTTCTGGTAGTAATTCAAGGGTTCCGATAATACTTGCAAATACACCGCCACGATCTATGTCAGAAACCAAAAAGACAGGAACATCCGCCAGTTCCGCAACTTTCATATTCACAAGTTCACGAGTCTTTAAATTCATTTCTACTGGACTCCCAGCACCTTCCATAACCAATACATCATACGTTTTAGAAAGTTCCTGAATTGATTGCTTTATTATGTCGATTCCTTTTTCATAAAATTGCTCCCGATAAGCTTTCCCAGATAACGTCTTTTTTCCTTTTCCAAGTAATACGATTTCTGAATGTTGATCTGAACTTGGCTTTAATAGAATCGGATTCATCCACACAGTAGGCTTTGTTCGTGCTGCTTCTGCTTGAAGGCCCTGTGCCCGACTTATTTCTAGTCCTTCCTCCGTTATATAAGTATAATTTGACATATTTTGCGATTTAAAAGGAGCTGTTTTTAACCCTTCATCAGCAAATAGCCGACATAAGGCTGTTGCTATTAAACTTTTTCCAACATTGGAAGCTGTCCCTTGAATCATAACACCTTTCATATTCCTTCCCTCCCTTTCATGTAGACTGGAATTCCTACTTCAACTAAAATCGCTTGGGAAGCATATCGAACGATTTGTTGATGTAGCTTGCCAAGTAGCTCGCAATAAAAGAGGACGAGTTCATTAGTTGCAATCGGTTCGCTTAGTACTTCATTACTAACAATGATGAGTTTGTTAACATGAGAGGCAATGGATTGGAGCTCACACCACATTTTATTCAATAAATCCGCACGAAATTCCCCATTTTGCCAAGCACCTGAAACAAGTAATTCATTATTTAGCCACGTTGTTAAACAATCGAGAAGAACTGTATCATTTTTACTAAAGTGATTTGCGAGCTCACCAATAGATGTGGGCTTTTCCCATGTATACCATGGAAGTCCACTTTCTTTTCGACCTAATTGGTGGTGGGAAATTCTTGTTTCCAGTTCCGAATCTGTTACCTGCATTGTCGCAATATAATGTAGTTTTCCTTTAGGTTCTGTGATCCACCACTTTTCGGCTAATTCTTCAGCGTAACCACTTTTCCCACTACGAACCCCACCAGTTACAAAGATAATGGGTAACTGACTCGCCATTTTCGCATCGCCTCGATTACATATGTATTTTCATGTTCACTTCTAATTGCAAACCGTAACCAACGCCCTTTTAATCCTGGAAAGTTAAATGTATGTCTTGGGACGATACCTTCTTTTAATAAAAATTGAAAAAGTGGCCATTGATCTTGAAGGGTTCTATCTCGTAATAAATAGAAATTTACTTTTGAAGGAGATACTTCAAAATCATTTTCACGGTAAAATTGAAATAGTCTCTCCCGTTCGCTATCCACTAGCTTCCTCGTCCGTTCAATAAATCCTTCTTCGTGCAAAACGAGTTCACCTGCACAAATTGCAATACGATTCACACTCCAATGCGCTTGCAAGTTTGCTAGACTTTTAATGACGGAACGATTTGCGAGTGTATAGCCTAATCGCAATCCTGGTATGGCAAACATTTTCGTCATGGAACGAATGAGGATTAAATTTGGGAAGCGCTTAAGCAATGGAACGAGTGATTCATAGCCGGTAACAAAATCATAAAAAGCTTCATCAATCATAAAATAACAATTGTACTGCTCACACGCAGTCAAAATTTCTTCAATCACCTGTTTTTCTAAACATGTCCCCGTAGGGTTATTCGGATTACATAAAAACAGGGCATCCTTATTTGGAAGCTGCGCAATCAATTGAGTAACATCCATTTCTCCCGTTTCCTTCATATAAAAATAGGTAACTTCACAGTGATTTGTGCGACATGCTTGTTCATATTCGGAAAACGTTGGTTCCACAATCATCACCCGTTTTCCTCGAAGCCAATGACCAATTAAGGCGATGATTTCCGCACCACCATTACCAATGAGTAGTTGATCTGGCCCTATACCTCCTTGTTCCACAATTTTTTCCTTTAACGAAGTGGCGTCAGGGTCCGGATATTGTTGGATCGTCGAAAATAACGCATTCCAGTTTTCTCTTAAGTTCGCTGGTGGCCCAAGCGGATTAATATTTGCACTAAAATCATATACAATCTCAGGCTTTTCCATCCCTATTGCTTCATATAAATAATGTGGATTCGATCCATGTGATGGCCATTTCAATAAAAGCACCTCCTATCAAAAGGAATAATAGAAACGCAACAGATGTTCGCCGTAAGATGCGATTTGTTTTTAATATATCAGAGAAATGGAGTGGTCGAGTTGCTTCCCCCATTAACGCCCGGTTTGATGCGACACCTTTATATGTATTTCTTCCTCCAAGCTGAACACCAAGAAGAGCTGCTACTGCCGCTTCACACCATCCACTATTTGGGCTTGGGTGTTTTTTTGCATCCCGTAGTAAAAAATGCCATGTTTGCGATTTTCCCCAAACATAGGATGGATTGACAAGGATCATAAAGAATCCGGTCAACCGACTAGGAATCCAGTTTAGAAGATCATCTAATTTTGCCGAGGGATAACCAAACTCTTCGTAACGTTCATTTTTATAGCCAACCATCGAGTCACATGTATTTACTACTCGATAAATAAAAGCAAGAGGAGCACCACCAAGCATCGTCCAAAACAGCGGTGCCGTCACCCCATCACTTGTATTTTCTGCGACGGTCTCGACAACACCTCGCGTTATTTCCCTTTCCTCTAACTCGTCTGTATCTCTCCCAACGATATAAGACAACTTTAACCGCGCTTCTTCCAGCTTGCCTTGTGCAAGTGGGCGATACACTTCTAATGCAGCATCTTGTAAGCTTTTTTGGGCAATGGTTGTGGAAATGAGTAAGGCTTCTATTGTAATTCCTACCCATTGATGGATGTAATAACCGAGAAAGGTTACGAATAATGTCATGGAAAAGACAATAATTAAGACAATGCTTACCATGATGAAGCCCTTTATTTTACGTCCATTCCCTTTATTCAGTATTTTTTCTAATTTTGAAATGAGAGAGCCAATCCATCTTACCGGATGGGGCCAAGTAGGAGGATCACCAACGATACGATCAATCAAAAAAGCAAGTGTCATTGCTATTAGGTGACTGATAATCATTCGTTGATTCTCCTTTTTATTCCGTTTTTAATGGCTTCTATTGTACATTCATAAACACCCGTTCCGATTAATTTTCCGAGGGGAGTGATTGTTCCCGCAAATTCATGAAACTTACCCTTTTGTGTTGCAGCAATTAGTAAACTGTCCGTTGATGTTCCAGTTGCCATTGTGTCAGTTTCTTTATCAACAATTTGTAATTCACTTAACGCTTTCACTTTCGCTTCCGTTGCAGTCATAATCGATTGAATAAACGCTTCCTCTGATAACTTCCCGTTAATAAATACCCAAATATTAATCGTTCCTGGTTTCAAATTTGAATCATGTTGGATACTTTTCGATACATCTACTGCATTTCCAACACCTGCTGTGACGACAATAAATAAAGAGAACGCATCCATCTCATAACACTTATATACTGCGTCCCTTAGTTTTACGGCAGTCATCATACCAACTGTATTCAATGGATTGAAACCTTTTTCCTTTACAAATCTCGTCATATCTTCACGGTAGTTTCTACAATCGTAGTTTTTATCTACATGACGATTAATAAATGTATCATGCCACCCGAGACCTGAACCAAGTACACCGGATGACATCGTTCTTAACATCATAGGCGAGTGAAGCACAATTAACTCATCATGTATTCGTATATTTTTTTCTGTAATTTCATTTAACCCATCCGTCTGAGTTTCACTCGGCAGTAACACCATTAACGGAGCGGGTACTTTAGGATGTTGATGCATTTCAATTTTTGTTTTGTATACCTGTTGAATCGTTTTCTCTTTTAAAACTTCTTTCGGTGAAGCATTTTGAATCACTTTTCCATTTTCTAGTAGAAGAATGTTATCACAGTAAAGTCCTGCTAAATTAATATCATGAAAAATGGAGATTACCGTTAACCCTTTTTCCTTCGTCCAATTTTTCAATAAGTCTAATAGTTCTTTTTGGTAAGATAAATCCAAATGATTCGTTGGTTCATCTAAGAGCAAAATTTCCGGTTGTTGTGCGAGTGCTTGAGCTAGAAAGACTCGCTGTTTTTCCCCACCTGATAAAAATTCAATGGAATCATGTTGGAAGCGATCAACACCAGTCCATCTCATGACTTCTTGACAAATGGCTTCATCTTTATCCGACCAGAACTGAAAAAAATCTCGTTGGTGTGCATAACGACCGAGAGAAACAGTTTCTTTTACTGTATAAGAAAATGCTTGTGACGAATGTTGGGATAAAACAGCGATCACTTTAGCAAGCTCTTTCGCTGAATAAGCATGGATTGGCTTATTTTTCACAGAGAGATGTCCAGCTTGTAAAGGTAATACACCACTAATCATTTTTAAAAGTGTTGTCTTTCCACTCCCATTTGGACCAAGAATTCCGAAAAAGGTACCTTTCTCAACCGAAAAGGAGACATCCTTTATGACAGGCTCGCTATGATAACCACCGGAAATCGTTTCTACTTCAATTATTGCCATGTTCTCCCTGCTTTCCTTTTACTTCTCATTAATAATCCAGCAAACACCGGCGCCCCAATTAAAGCGGTAATAACACCAATCGGTAATTCTGTTGGTGAAATGATTGTTCTCGCAACTAAATCAGCTAAAATTAAGAAGCCACTTCCTGTCAAAATCGATAACGGTAATAAATGCCGGTGATCTGGTCCCCATAACAATCGTGTTAAATGTGGAATGACTAATCCGACAAAACCAATGGTCCCCGATACCGCAACTGCAGCACCTGTTAAAATGGAGCCGGCAATTAATACAAGTAATTTCCGTAACTTAACATTCACACCTAAATGTTTCGCTCGCTCCTCACCAAAGGACATCGCATTTAATTCTTTCCCATTCAAAATTAATAGCAATGAGCCGAGTAAAAAGAACGGAAGCATAATTTTCAAGTAGTCCCATCCACGCATCGACACACTGCCAAGTAACCAACCAACTATTTGCCGAAGTTCTTCACCCGTTAAGGCAATCATGAGGGAAATAAATGCACCTAAAAACGAACTAAAAATAATTCCAGTTAATATAATCGTTTCAACTTTCATCGCGCGGTCAATCTTTTTTGCGAAAATTAAAACAATAAAAATAGTAATAAGCGCAAATACGATACTTAAAAATGGTAAAGTAAATGCACCAAAGAACGGGATGGAGAGATTAAGAAAAATGGTAAGTACCGCACCGACTGAAGCGCCTGATGAAACGCCGAGTGTGTAAGGGTCAGCCAAGGGGTTTCGTAGCAGTCCTTGAAACGCTGCCCCGGCAATGGCGAGAGACGCACCGACGAACCCTGCAAGTAGTACCCGTGGAAGTCGAATATTCCAGACAATCGAAACAAACATTGGGTCTACATTCGGTTCCTTATGAAAGATTCCTGCTGTTATTACTTTGACAATGTCAACAATCGGTACCATTACAGTACCGATTGAAATTCCTACAAGTATCGCCACAATGAGGAAAGCTGAGGCAGCTACATAGGCTATTCGTTTATTCGCCAAAAATGTCTGGGTAAACTGCTTTTGCAACTTCCTCTACCCCTTCAACAAGACGTGGACCTGGTCGAGTGACTAAATCAGGATTTACATCTACCACTTGTTTGTTCTTTATCGCACCTACTTTTTCCCAACCTTTACGGCTTAGAACATGCCCGATTGGATCATCTGTATAGTCTCCGTATGTAGTAAGAATGACATCTGGATTCGTTGATATAATAGCCTCTTGATCCATCTTTGGCCAACCTTCTTCTGTCACTGCATTTTTTGCATTAATGATTTTCAAAATTTCATCCATGAATGTATTTTTTCCAGCTGCATAAATTTCTGGTTCTGGGGAAATTTCCATAAATACTTTCTTCACATCTTTAATAGACGCTGCTTTTTCTTCAATCACTTTAATCTTATCTTTCATATCTGATATGATTTTTTCAGCTTCTTCTTTCGTACCAGTTGCTTCGGCAATCATCCCAATAGATTCATAAGTTTCCTCAAAATTCGTCGCATCATTTACAACAAGAACGGTAATACCTGCATCACGTAACTGGTTTAAACCAGCATCGAATGAACCCATTCCTGATTCATGCGCTAAAATGAGATCGGGTTTTAGAGAAATAATCTTTTCGATATTTAGTTCCATTCCCCCAACCTTTTCCTTATCGGCCACTTCTTTTGGATAGTTATCATTATCGGACACACCAACAATTTCATCACCAATTCCTAGGGCAAAGGCAATCTCTGTATTACTTGGTATAACTGAAACAATTTTCTCTGGTTTTTCCTTAATAGTGACCTCTTTAGCGGTCGCATCTTTCAAGGTTATCGGAAAAGCTGATTCAGTTTGTTCGTTTGTTTTCTCCGCTTGTTCTGTTTGTGTTTCGTTATTATTCTTATCTGCTCCATCATTTGCTGCACATCCTGTAAGAACACCAATGGTCATTAAGAGTGCAAATAAAATGGATATGTATCTTTTTTTCAATCTCATTCTCTCCTTTTTTCTTGTTTGGAAATTTTTCAACTACACCAAAAAAGCATCCCGCTTATGTAAGGGGATGCTATCACAGACGACCGTTCTTTTCTCTGACTCGCACACCTCCCTATCCTCGTAGGTCCTACTGGTGTAAAAGAATAGGCAGGTCTCCTGGCTCATGATCATTACTCTCCCATGCCTTCCCCTTCAATTGAAAAGTGGCTTGATATAAGAGAGCTCCCATTTACAGTGGCGGGACCGCGTTGGATTTGCACCAACTTCCCTATTAAGTCTTGTGATTAAGACACCTAATCTTTCTTATGTATGAAATTTTCCTTATGCGAGAATTATAACATTCTAGTCTAGCTAGTCAAGTGAGCATTGACCTATCCGGCCGATTTTCCTCATAAACTAGCAAATATTGTCGTGAAGCGGTTGTAGGTAGCGGTATTTCGCTCGTTGAGATTGCTCCTGTTTTTAAGTAAAGTTTGCGGGGTTTGTCATTGTAGCAGATTCTATTGGACAATTCCTCCAAGTTTCACGCTCAATTTGTCCATTACACCACCTCTATTGGACAGTTTCATCGGTTTTTGTGCTCGTTTTGTCCTTGAGAACCCTTGTCTAGGACAGTTTCACCGGTTTTTGCGTGCACTTTGTCCTTGAGAACCCTTATCTAGGACAGTTTCACTGATTTTTGCGTGCACTTTGTCCTTGAGAACCCTTGTCTAGGACAGTTTCACCGGTTTTTGCGTGCACTTTGTCCTTGAGAACCCTTGTCTAAGACATTTCAACCGGATTTTGTGCTTCTATTATCTTTGAAAATGTAACATATTAGATTCACATCTTTTTCCGAATTGCCAATTTTTGTTATAATAATGAAAGCATCACACTTTTATAAAAAATCAAGGAGGCTAACGATGGCAGAAATTAAATCAGGTTCAAATCAATTTTTCTTGGAAGACAATGGGGAAGTTATTGCTACAATTGAATATGAACCATCCGAGCGTGGTGGTCAAAAGTTAATTACAATTACTCATACAATCGTTAATGAAGGACATAACGGTAAGGGACTTGGGAAGCAGCTTGTTAATAAAGTCGCTCTTTATGCAATAGAGAACGAACTGCAAATTATACCTGAATGCTCCTATGCACGAAAAGTACTCGAAAGTAATGAGCAGTATAGAAATCTAATTGTTGAGTAAGTACTGCAATAGCGACATTAGTTTTCTTTTGAAATAAGTTGAGAACCCTCGTGACATCTAGTCATGAGTTATTGACTCGTTAAGTTAGATGGGCTTACGTCGGAGGATATTTCCAGTAATTTCAAATCATAATGACCCTAGTTATTGAGCAAGTTTCGGGCTGCGATGGTGGCCCTTTTTCCACTTATAAAGGCACGACTAATCCGGAAAAAAATTTGATTAAAAACATTTTCACTCTGACATGCAAATTACTTCACAATCACGACTCCCCCCTCCCAACGTATCGTAATTTAAAGATAGAAAGTCATTTTGCTTTTGATTAACTAAACCCACACCACAATCACGCTTACCTCTCAACTTTCGAATTCAAGAATAGAAAATTATATCGTTATAGATTATGATAATAGTACTAACGTTTAAAGGAAGGACGGCTTTCATGAATAAATCTTCACGGAAATTGGGATTTTCTCTCGTCATTTTGGGGGCAATTTTTTGGGGAATTGGTGGCACGGTCGCTCAAAAATTATTTCAACAATATGGAATCGCAGTTGATTGGCTAGTCACAACACGCCTACTCATTGCAGGAGTCGCATTACTCTTTATTCAGTCTTTTAAAAACAAACGTAAGCAAATTGTTGATGTTTGGAAAAATAAACATACTGCACTGCAACTTGTTATATTTGGATTAGTCGGCATGCTGGCCGTTCAGTATACGTACATGGCTTCTATTAATCACGGAAATGCTGCGGTTGCAACTTTATTACAATATTTAGCGCCTGTTATGATTATTTTTTATACCGTTATGCGTAGACAAGCCGTGTTTACTCGGCAAGACTTGATTACAGTTTTACTCGCACTAATTGGAAGTTTCTTATTATTAACAAATGGTTCGGTCGTTTACCTCTCTGTTCCAATTCCTGCAATCATATGGGGGATTTTATCTGGTATCGCACTTGCTTTTTATACAATATATGCAATTCCGCTCTTAAAACAATTTGATTCTCTTGTCATTGTAGGTTGGGCAATGATTATTGGTGGCTTGGCACTTAGTTTTATTCACCCACCTTGGCAAATTGACAACTCTTCTATTACTTTTGAAGCGCTTATTTATATCTTTTTTGTAATCATATTCGGTACAATGCTTGCGTTTTGGTTTTATATTGAAAGTCTACATTGCTTAGCTCCGAAAGAAACAAGTTTACTTGGTAGCCTCGAACCTTTAGCAGCTGTATTAACAACCGTCTTTTGGCTAAAAATATCGTTTGGTTCCTTTCAATGGCTCGGCACCGCGTGTATTATCGGAATGATTTTATTACTAGCTTTTGGGAAAAAGCCAGTACCAAAGCAAGGTCAAAAAACTCTCCATAGTGAATCATACTACGAACAACAGTAAAAACAGTTATAAATCTATCGAAACAAATCAGTTAGTTGTGTCGTTGCGAGCACATGACGCCCACCAACAAAAATAAAAAACCATCGATATCCGATGGTTTTTTGTCATTTGAAAATGTTTTATTCCCACATCTCATATTTTTCCTATCTCACTAGGGTAATCATTCATTGGACCGACATCCACGTCTGTTGCAACTTGAAAATCAGTTTCAAAATGTATGATGCAAAACAAAGTAAAAATAGTTACAATTAGTAGCTTTTTCAATCTCCATCCCCTCCTTTTAAATTGTTCAATCCCCATTCTCTCCTGATAGCTTGTTCATTGCGTATTTGTAACGCGAGCTTATACATTGCATTTGCTTGTTTATAAAGGTTGTTCGTTTCATATAATGAAGCGAATAAATTAGAGTAATAAATGGTAAGCATTCCATCATTAATGGACAAAAAGTAGTTTATACTCAACTTTTGTATGTCCATCATACATTCTACTGTGAGATTATCATCCATTATTGTATTAAAGACCTTATATTGTAAGTGAAGCTTTTCAGGAATCAGACTAACATCATTTGATAAGGCTTTATCTAACCATTTTTTTGCATTTGAAAAATCCCCTAACGTATAATAACACCGTATTAAATTTAGAAAAGTAGTGTTTGGATCTTCAAACGTTAAATCATTCATTGCTTTTAAATAGTAATTAATTGCCTCCAAATACTTCCCTTGAAATTCAAAACAGTTTCCTAAATTATTATGAATAACAAAACGATACTTCTTCCGGTTCTCTTTCGGCAAAAAATCTAATATCCGTTCAGCTAATTGATAGGTTTCTATTGATTCTTGAAACTTACCTAGATTATTATAGCAAGTGCCAAGAATAATATGACAAGCTAATGCCCTTTCCAAATGATACTCATCTTTAAATATGGTAAGTGCCCGTTTCACATAGGAGCAGGAAGTTTCATAGTCGTATAAGTTTTTGTAACTTAGAGATAAATTGTAATAAAAAATACCTAACTCTAATTTTCCACTTAAATAATCATAACCATGTTGTTTTAATAGCATTTCTCCAGTTTCAATTGCCTTCGCATCATCATTCACCTTAATATAATATAACAGTGAGACATTCACGTATAGAAAGAAATTTCGACTTGTCTCGCAGGGAATAACTTGCCTAAGCATATGAATCAGCTTGTGCGCCTCGTCCATATCGTTTTTTATAAGAAGATATCGGCAATATACGATTTGAAATTTAATATAGGAGTCCTCCCCAGCAAGTGGGGCAAACTCCTTTAATTCCTCAATATCTTCACTTTCCTCGTTCATTTCTAATAAATCTTTATACCAATTTTCAATTCGAGACTCAACTAAACTATTTTTTTGACGTATCTGTTTATAATTGATTCCTAACTTATTAAATAATAGATTATATATTTCATCATCCGCTCTAACTTGATTATTTTCAATTCGACTTAGATAAGAGGGGGACAAATTCCTTGAGAAAGTTCTTCTTGTTTCATATTTTTTCCAACCGTTTTAATTTTACTAGTCTTCCAATATTAGACATAAAAGTCACCGTACCTCTAGCTAAATTTTACATCTATAACTAATTTACAGATTATATCAAAAGGACAATTATCTTAATTATTTTTATTAAATTTGACTTCCTATTAAATCCAAAACTTACACAAGTGAACCCTATATTTACCTGTTAATCTCTAAAAAATTATGTAAATTACAAAATTTACAGTTAATTATAATTTAGCTATAGTTATATTAGATACTAGTATCGAAATTAAATTAAAATAGGAGGAATATAGTCTTGAAAGTCAAAAAATCATTTTATCAACTTTACTGGCTTGCGGTATTTATGTAGGTTTTGGAAATATAGGTAGTGCAGATGCAGCACCAATATCAGATATTAATGGAGAGATTGTACCCTACGCTTATCCTACTACAATCGGTATATCTCCAACAACTGTAAGCAAAAAAGCAAGTTCTTGGAGTGGAAATTTTAAACTTTCATTTGGAGGAGGTAATGGCACGTACCGTTGGAATTTTACTCCGGGGGATGGTTCACCTACTAAATCGGGAACCATAGATTATTATTCATATACTGTATCACACACCTATTCATTGTATTCTGGACAATCAAAAAATACATGGTACCCACGGGCAACTGTTTCTTCAACAAACAGTGACAGTGTAAGTGGTAAAGTTTATTTATATAGATAAAAATAGGGGAGGAGGTCTATCCGAACCTCGGGTAGACCTCTATCGAATAGAGGGGATCTTCATGATAGAAATAAAAAATATTACAGTCGCATATCAAGCACAGACCAATCAATCTATATTTGTTTTGAATGATGTGTCAACTACAATCGAAACGGGAGAATGGGTATCGATTATTGGATCCTCTGGCTCAGGAAAGACTTCGTTTCTAAAATTAATTGGCTGATTACAAATACCGGCTAACGGAACTGTGATTGTTGATGAAGAGAACATCTATCAAATGAAAGATAAACAAAAGAAATCACTTCAGCGTACAAAAGTCAGCTTCGTTTATCAGCAGTTTCGACTATTGCCCCAGTTTTCTGTTTTGGTAAATGTGATGCTTCCACTCATCCCTTATCGGAAAAGGAGCTCAATCCAACAAAAAGCACTACAAATTATTGACAAAATTGGACTGTCTCATCGAATAAATCATTTACCAAACGAGCTTTCAGGTGGTGAACAACAGCGTGTGGCAATTGCTCGTGCACTAATTACAGAACCGGAAATATTATTATGTGATGAACCGACAGGGAATTTAGATTTTGCAAATCGAGATAATATTTTAAATCTACTTAAGGAGATTCATCAAGAAGGTCATACGATTATTTTAGCTACTCATGATGAAGTTGTTGCTCATCAAGGGCAGCGCATTATTGAAATTGTAGGTGGAACCTTGAAAGAAAGGGAGTTGCACCATGATTAAGTATGCTTGGACATCGTTAAAAAATAATAAAACAACAATTATCATAGTCCCCTCACCTTATAATTTCCGATAGTATCTCAATGAAACATAATCTTCATCTTCACTATTTGAATAACTTATCCGTTCATGTTTGAAGACAAATCCTTTTGCCTCATAGAACGGAATGCCTTTCATATTTCCCTTGGCAACGGAAACCCATTGTTCAGTTGCGTTGAATTCTCCCATTTGTTGGTTTGTCACCGCATCCAAAATCATAGTGCCTATTCCTTCATTGCGACGGTTCGGGTTCACATATAAGACAAATAATTCACCAGTCGTCTCACCAATCATTCCGCCGCCACCAGCACCGACGACGACACCATCTTCCACTGCGACAAAATATCCACCCCAATTTCGATCACTGTTTGTCACTTCACCTAATATCCGCTCATAGTTATAAAATTCCTCTACCACTCTTTCAATATGTTCTTTTGTAAATAGCTCTTGATATGTTGTCCAATACCCTTCTGTACAAACTTTGCTAATCCCCTCAGCATGACTTTCATCAGCCTTACAAACTATAAACATTTCTTTTTTCCCCTAGAATTTATTCTTAATACCTAATCGGCTTTTTGAACTCGTTTTTCAATTAGATAGAACTCCCCCGTAATTCTAAGTAAAAATCCGACATCAAATCGAGAAAAATCAATTTGAAAACCCTATCCGTTTATTATCATTCAGACAAGCTCGCAATTTTAAGTCGTGCTTCCGTTGACAACTGCACGGATTTCTTTTACGAGGACATCTATCGCATCTGCTTTTTGAGAGTTTTTCATATTATTTTTAAATCTTTCACTTTGGCTCATTACTATTTTTAAGTGGTCCAATAAAGATTCTTTTGTCAACTGCTCCTCCTCTAGCATGAGGGCATAACCTCTTTCAGCAAAGGATTTGGCATTAAGGATTAGGTCACCTCGACTTTGTTGCAACATCAGCGGAATAATTAACATCGAGATTTATAAAGCTAAAAATTCAAATATGGAATTGGAACCACCTCTAGTGATAACGACATCCGCTGCTGCTAAAACATCGGCCAACTCCTCATGAGCATACTCAAATTGACGATAACCATGTATCACCTCTCTCATACTCGTTTTTTATTTCGTGAATAATGGCGATATTTGGGGTGACATGCCCAGCTGATCCTCCACCCGTAAAGCGGTCACGTAAAACACTCCACGTGACTTCCACTATTATTTACTGTATGAAGTAATCTAAAACCACCGCCAATTCCCAATTATGAAAACTCGTCTACAGCAACCCGACCATTTTCAAACCATATTCAATCCCATCATTCTCCACAGATTTTGTTACATATTTTGCGACCGATTTCGTTTCCTCTTCCGCATTCCCCATTGCTACACTATTATAGATTTGCGATAGCATTTCAATATCATTCGGTCCATCTCCGAAAGCATATTGTCGTTCTTCTGGGAAACCTAATTTTTCCGTAATCTTTCTAATTCCGATTGCTTTTGAACCACCTTTAGGGAGCACATCGACAGCTAGCGGATGCCAACGGATAAAGTCAAACTCTGGAAAGGCTTCTTCATATTGTTTTTCTTCACCTTCTACGCAAAATAATAACATTTGATATAACTCGCGGCCTTTATAATAATCGGCATCAAGAGTTGGATAACGGTCAATCTTCAGCGTCATAATACTTTCACGTATAAAAGAATGTTCCATCACATTTGCTTTCATATCATTATGATCCATATAGACAACAGGATGATTATTTTGAAAAGCTAGTTCTGTAATCCTTTCTACAGCAGAAGGGTTTAAAGGATTAGTAAAAAGTAATTCACCATTCAATACAACGTACTGACCGTTATAGCTAACATATGTATTAATTTCTAATTCTTTTCGCAAACTTCTAAACATAAAGGGGGCACGGCCAGTTGCAATTGCTACATTGTGTCCCTTTTCCTTTAATTTAAAAACTGCTTCTTTTGTTGATTTTGGGAGTTGTTTTTTTTCATTCAACAATGTTCCATCAATATCAAAGAAGACTATACTATGGTTGTTCATATTTATCACCTACATTTATATGATTACTTATTAGTGTAAACGATGAAACGCGTTTCAAGTCAATAAAGAAAACTCAAGGGTTCTAGAACCTTTTGGCAACCAAGAGACTAGAGTTCGTCGAAAAAGCTTTTTTTCGGCTGTGATGCAATGCTCGAAGCCTTCCTTGTGCGCTTATGCTTATAGGAGAATAGAAATTTGAACATTTATACTTTCCTATTAGGCAAGAAAAAGATTTAGTCGTTTTAATCAATTTTTCAAGAATGGGCATACTATCGCAATAATAACAGTTTATTAAAGCGATAATTTATTGACTTTTCTCTATTTATTAGTTAATATAAATATGGAACATATGTTTGCCACTTCCTTATTTTACATCACAGCTTTCCCTTTCAAAATTCGTACTGTTCCAATATAATTTTTATAATAGGAGTGGTGGTAATGGAAGAAAAAACTTTATTAAAAGAAATTCTCTCAGCACTAAAAAATCATTCAGAAAATATGAATAAGAGGTTTGACCAACTTGATAGTCGAATGGATAAACTTGAAGAAAGAGTTGACCGCCTTGAAGAAAAAGTGGATACTGGCTTTACCGAAGTAAACAATAGACTTAATCGACTTGAGAAAAAAGTTGACCGACTCCGTGATGATTTAAAGGAAACTCAAGAGACTGTTGATTTCTTAACGAGTAAAAATATACAACATGAAAAAAAGCTCCGCAGTTTAACTGAGCAAAATAGTTAAAACGACGGTTAACGAGACTCAATAAAAAAACAGGGGCAAAACATAATCGCCCCTGTTTTTTATTATTAAATTGCCCAATCACCATTTCGGAAAATCGGAACAATTGTACCATCTTTTTTAATTCCATCAATATTCATTTCACTTGAGCCGATCATAAAATCGACATGGACGTGAGATGTATTAATACCATGCGCTTTCTTCTCCTCATCACTCATCTTCGTTCCACCTTCTACATTTGTCGGGTATGCAGAACCAATCGCTAAGTGGTTTGATGCATTCTCATCAAATAGTGTATTAAAAAATGTAATACCTGATTGAGAAATTGGTGATGGATCTGGAACAAGGGCTACTTCCCCAAGACCTGTTGCACCTTCATTTTCAAATACTAATTTCTTCATTACTTCATCGCCTGATTCAGCAGTAATATCAACAATTTTTCCATCTTTAAAATGAACTTCTATACCTTCAATAAGTGTTCCGGCGTAACTTAAAGGTTTTGTACTGCGAACGACACCATCCATACGGCGTGTATCCGGTGCAGTAAACACTTCTTCCGTTGGCATATTCGCAATAAAAATCTCACCTTTTGGATTTACACTTCCTGCACTGGCCCAAATATGATTTTCCGGTAAACCAATTGTGAAATCTGTACCAGGTGCAGTATAGTGTAATGCTTGGAATTGGATTTCGTTTAGTTTATCCGCTTTTTCTTTTAATGTATGAACATGTTCGTCCCAAGCGGCAATCGGATCATCCGCATAGACACGGCATGTTTTGAAAATTTGATCCCATAATGCATCAACTTGTTCCTCGGTAGTTGCAAGGTCAGGGAAAACTTTAGCTGCCCATCCTGTACCAGCCGCAGCAGCAACCGTCCATTTTACTTCATCGTTTTGTGTTGCTGTCAGTTGTGCTTTAAAGGCTTTTGATGCAGCTTTTTGATATGCAGTAATTTTTTCAGGATCAATCCCATTTAGTAATCCTGGATCACTTGATACGATGGAAAGACGGCAAACTCGATGATTTAATACATGGTCTTCCACTTCTTCAATTTCATAACTTGGAATATCTGTTAAAACCTCAACTGGTTGGTGTTGATAATGCATCTTACTAATTGCATCATCTCCCCATTTTACAATAACCTTTTCAGCTCCTTGTTCGTAGGCCGCTTCTGTAATAAGACGTGCAAGAGGAGCTTGGTCAACAGCAATTGTCATTTTTACCCAATCGCCTGGTTGAACATTTATCCCCTTCACAACAAGTAGTTTCGCATATTTCTGTAAATTTTGTTCAAAGTTTGGTAAAACCATCTTCATTCCTCCAATCTTGTATGTATATCATTAATATCAACATAGTTTTCCATTTTCTGCAAGAGAGTCAGGAAAATATATTTTGACTTGTCCTATATTTTTAAGTTGATAAAAGGTTTCGGCTTATCATTTTTCCTTTCCAAAACCTATTTTTCTTTTTATAGACAACGGTTTAGTTACTTATTTATCAAGTACGTATATTGCTACTAAAGGAACTTATTTTAAAGACTCCTCTACAAAAAATTCAAGTTAAGGAGGGATGCATCGTGGAACAACGAAAAGACCCATTTTCACAATGGTTTCGGCTTGATCACTTTAGTCACAATGAACACGGTGAAAATAATGAAGCCATGGAAACAGAACAGAATGTATCGAACATGGAACCCAAAGAGCTTCCCAATACAAATCAGCTCGAGAATAATCAGACCACTCAACACCAAGATTGGTTGTTCGGTCGTACAAGACAACAGCACTTTGATTCTAACGAGAAACTTCATAACAATGCACAAAACCGTCAACGTGACTGGCTGTTTGGTCGTCCAAGGGTAAATCATAATAAACAACACGAAGAGGTAACAAGTACAACCATTGATATTAATCAGATAATGGAAACAGCTTCTCTCTTCCAAGATACAGTAAAAGAGTTAAAACCATTATGGGATATAGCTTCCCCTTATATAGAGAAATTGAAGAAAAGTATTAAAAAGGAATAGATGATATCCTATCACCCCTAAGTCCGTTGTAAAACCTCGCTTTGGGGTGATTGAAAAAACTTGATTTAGACAATTCCTTCCGCTAAATTCTCCTTATTTCTTCGTTATTACCTTTTTGAATCGCTGGTTTCTTTTGTTGTTTACGTATTTCATCATTACTTTTCAAAACAGATGCACCTAAGTTGTTGTTTAATGCAGCTTCTTCATTAAGCCTTTCTTTTTTAGCCAAATAAATCCCTCCATTCAAAAGTACTCCCCTTTAATTTCTCTTAAAATCAGCTAAATTATTTATTGCAAAATTTATTAACATAGCTTTCGTATATGATGATTATTTTAATTAGGAGGGGAAATTGGTGGGACTGATACAGAAGGAAAATTACTTAGACAATTGAATCAACTGTCGGCCATCATCATATGGGGATGGCGATTTATATGGGGATTCAACTTTCTACATAAAAAATTCCTTGCAATGAAATAAATATTTTTCACCTTCAAGGGTACGTTATTCTTGAGGTGATAAATATGGCAAAGTTAAAAAAAGATCCATCAAAAGCAGGTGTTAGTGCGGCAAGTGTTAAAGGGAATGCCGGGCCGGGTGGAGAACGAGCTCATGTCGATAAGAAAAATAGTCAGAATAACCAATATAAAAAGTAATTGACTATTTGAACAGACAAAATGTCCAATAGATCCGGGGCGTCTTTTTATAGAACGCCCCTCGACTATTTTCATGTTCACAAGTATTATACAGACATATCTCAACGAAAAAATTTATTCTCTCCGTAACAAATCTGTTAAAGCCGTTTCCAGTTTCGGGTACTTAAACTGAAAACCATGTTTTTGCAATACGGTTGGCAAAACACGCTGTCCAAAAACGACGAGCTGACTCTTTTTTCCAAGTACTATTTTCAAAAGGAATGCTGGGGTTGGAAACCAATGAGGGCGTTTCAGTACCTTCCCGATTGTTTTACCAAACTCTTTCATCCTTATAGGTGTAGGGGCCGTTACGTGAACAGGTCCGCGTATCGTTTTATTTTCAATAGCAAAATCAATGGCCCGAATGACATCACATATATGAACCCAAGATACCCATTGCTTTCCATTACCAACCGTTCCACCGACAAATAATTTATACGGAAGTACCATAAGTGGTAACGCACCATCAGTAGCTCCTAACACCATTCCGAAGCGCATAAAAACGGTGCGTACGCCAAAATTATCGGCTGTTTCTGCCTTTCGTTCCCAATCAGAAACCGTCTTCCCTAAAAAGTCATCCGCTCGTTCCATTGAATCTTCCGTATATGTAGCTTCTAGTGATGTAGGGAAAATTCCAATGGCACTCGCATTAATGAATGTTTTTGGCTTGTTTGGTAAAGCTTGCATGATTCGCAATAACTCACCAGTTGCTCCCATCCGACTTGTATAAATTTCCCTTTGATGCTTCACTTTCCATCTACCTTGATTAATCGACACACCGGCAAGATTTATAAATACATCAACACGCCCAAGTTCTTTTTCTGGAGTAGCCCCACTCGTTAACCATTGTACATACGTTATATTTTTTGAAGCCCTTCCCTCTCCTCGTGTTAAAACGACAACCTCGTGCCCTCGTTCAATAAGATATTCCGTTAACTTTTTACCAATAAAACCCGAACCACCTGCAATGATGATTTTCAATTACAATCCCTTCTCCCTCCGAACAGTTACCGTCTCTCCACCAATTCCCCAATTATCGGTATCCACTTCATCAATGACAACGACGGTCGTGTTCGGATTTTTCCCTAGAACGTCGACTAATAATTGGGTCGCACCTTTAATTAACGCTGCTTTCTTTTCTGGTGTAACATCTTCTTTCGTTATCTTTATATTCACGTATGGCATTTATATTTCCCCTTTCAATCATATATTGACGTTTAGACTGTTCGTTTGTCTCAGTTCACTCTCTATTGGTAACCTAGCCCGAAATCAATAATTTAATTGACTTTCATTTGAACTCTTTATTTTTTTCTTAGATAAAACAAGAAGGAATGAACCCATTAAAACAGACACTCCGGCACCAATTAACGGGAGATGAAAGCTTCCAGTAAATGTTGCGAAACTCCCAGCAATCACAGGGCCAATCATTTGACCAGAAGCATAAATTGTAGTCATTATACCAATTATTCGACTACTATTCTCGGAATCTATTTCTCTTGCTAAAGTTGTTGCTAAAGTCGTTATACCCATAAAAGTGGCACCGAATAATATGGCTGATAAGAGAAAACTCACTTCTGCATTCCAAATGACTGGAAGTGTAATTCCAACAGCTTGCAGCACCATAGCAGTAATTAATGCCTGTACATCCCCGATTTTCTTTGCAAATTTTGCCCATAGATAACAAGAAGGAATGGCCGATAATCCGACAACCGTCCAGATTGCTGTAGCTTGTTGGTTAAAAGTAGTTGTTTTTTCTGCAATTGACACAATGAACGTACCTGTCACAATATATCCTAATCCTTCTAATCCATATGCAATTAGTAAGAACGTCAAGAATCGTTTAGAATCCATTTTTGAAAAATGTTTAGGAGTCATTACTTTCTCCGCACACTCATGAATCGGTTCTTTATCTCTCACCCAAACAGATACGAATAAGGTGAGGATCCCACATAAAGCAGCTAGACCAATCCAGAGCATTTCCCATTGAACAGAATGATGAATATATGAGATTAAGAGACTTGATGAGAAAATACCGAACCCAACACCGCTATAAAAGAATCCGGACCAACTTGTCTTTCCTCTTCTTGCTAACTTATCGAGAACGATACTAGACGCAAAAACAAATACAAAACTACTCGCAACCCCAGAGAAAAAACGAAGCAAATGCCAAATTAAATAAGCATGTGACAATCCCATTAGCCCCGTAGTTACCACACTACTAACTAAGCTAACTTTTAACCAAAATGTACGTTTTTCTTTCGTAGGTATAATACTTGCCAAAAGTGCTCCAACTAAATAACCAGCATAATTACTTGTTGCCAATAACCCAGCCACCGTATCAGAAAATCCCAAATCATCTTGCATCAATGGAAGAAGCGGCGTATAGGCAAAACGACCAATCCCCATAGCAATCGTTAATGAAAATATACCACCAATTAAAGTAAAAACTAAGTTCTTCGTTAATACCCACCACCTTTTTCAAATACAGTCAGTGACAATACTTAAATTTCCTGTTATTATATAATAAAAATTCAGATTTATCTATTTTTATTATACCAGTTTGTATTGTTGGCTACCATTGCTTCCTTTTTTATATTACTAGTAGTCTCTAGTATTGCTTTGTTCAACTTTATCATAAAGCATATCCATGTCTTCATTAATAGCTCCATTAAACCGTTGATAGAATCATTCATTGTTCATTCAATACCCTTTTATCTTGTCCATTTTTTAAAAGTTGATTTCTCCTTAGACTTTTGCAAGTTCAAATCTCGCTCATTGTTTAATTTACAAAAAATAGAGGAAAGACCGAAATCTTCCCTCTAAAAAGCAACTAAAACCCATACTCCGCTTCTTTTTCTGCACGAATTTTTCCGTAAGTGTCAGTTAAAACAACTGTATCCTCTACTAACCTTTGTATCCGGAAAAACACATCATCATTAATAATTTCTTTCCGATAAAAATCTTTTTCTTCTATAAAAACGTAAGACTGAATAACTTGCGCTTTCATATAGGAGAGGATAGGTTTTAGTTGTTGTTCCGCGACTAAATAATGTTTCGATGAGCCAGCTGTTACGATAATACTTACCACTTTCCCTTCAAAAGCACGTTCTGGAAGCAAGTCAAAAATATTTTTTAACGTCGCTGGAATAGAAGCTTGGAAAATTGGCGTACCAATAATGATAGCATCTGCATCCATAATCGTTTCGGTCACATATTTTGTATCACCTTCATATTCCAAGTAGTTGCGCCCATCACTAAACTGTACGTCATACTCCGCCAAATCAATTAAGGTCAACTCAACCTCAGAATATTTTTCCTTCAACTCTTTCATTGTTGCATTCATAGCTGTTCTCGTTTTTGAACCGACTTTTGAGCCCGATAATCCAACAATCTTCATTGTTTCTCCCCCTTGCTTGCTGTATATTTTTTAATCGCAGGCAAAATTTCCGTACCAATTACATCAATATTACGTTTTATTTTATCAAACGGAACTCCACCAAAATCCATTTGTGCCATGTACCGTTGATGACCGAACTGTTCATATTGATAAAGAATTTTTTCAATCACTTGCTGTGGACTACCAACATTCATAATGCTACGCAGATCTGCACCTTGAGCAAATAATTGTTTTGCAAAACCACGACCATTCGTCAACTTCATCCCTTCATTTATATGAGGATAATATTCGCTTAACGCTTGCTGTGTTGTTTCTGCAGTATAGAAAAAACCTGTTGTTGCAACGGGAAAATCAGCTGGGTTAAACCCACGCCTTGTAAGTGCCTCTCGATATGTATCAATCGATTGTTTAAAATATGAAGCAGGTCCACCGAGCATCGCAAGCGCCATTGGAACACCTTGATAACCAGCTTTTAATGCACTTGCAGGAGTACCGCCGACCGCACGCCAAATCGGAAGTGAACCTTCTTTCGGTCGCGGTAGTACTTTCGCGTTTTTAAGTGGTGCTCGAAATTCACCACTCCAGTTAACTACTTCATTCTTATTAATTTCCAACAACAACTCAAACTTTTCTTCAAATAGCTCTTCATAATCATGAAGGTCATAGCCTAATAATTCAAAAAGTCCAACACGTGATGCTCGACCAGCAATAATTTCTGCACGTCCATCGGAAATTAAGTCAATCGTTGCAAAATCCTCATAAACCCTAACCGGATCTGAGGTGCTTATGATTGTAGAAGAACTACCAATTTTAATTTTTTCCGTCGCTTGAGCTATTGCGGCCAACACAACAGAATGTGCCTGTGTTGTAAAATATTCTTGATGACTTTCCCCCACACTAATAAACTCAATCCCTGCCTGTTCCGCTAACTTTGCAATTTCAATAATTTCTTGAAGTCGCTGGCTTGCTGGGATTCGCTCACCGGTATACGGATTAGCCAAATGATCGCCTAATGTATAAATCCCGAACTCTAATCCATTCCTTACGTCAATACGATATTTTTCCATTCCCATTAATGTAAACCTTCTTTCTATGTTAACTATTTAAAAATAGTCTTATCACGTTTTCCATTTATCCCCGAACTATAGAAAGTGGGATTCACAGAATAAAGTTAGCTATTCCCCCTGATCGAGTATTTCCTTCACCACAAAACAAGTACCATTCTTTTTGAACAAGGTTAACTATTACAATTATTACTTCCTACTATTATTGTAACGGTAAATGAATTCTGATGTAAGTACGCACCCAAAAGTGGTATAGTATACAAAAGGATACTTATAGAAGGTTACCCGTTAATTGATCTAACACGTAAATGTTTTTTCACAAAATGATACTAGTAGTAGGAATCTATTATTGGTCTATCACATGATTGGTTTGTTAATACAAATGATAGGAACGGAGGGGAATCAATGAATATCGAACCCGAATTATGTAAGGTTGAGAACGCGCTTGAAATTATTGTTGGCAAATGGAAACCAATTATTTTGCTTCATTTATTAAAAAACGGGACGATGCGCTTTAGCGAATTAAAACGCAGTATCCCGAACATTACACAGAAAATGTTAACAAAAAATTTACGGGAATTAGAAGAGGAAGATATTATCGAACGGGTTGTTTTCCCTCAAGTACCACCAAAAGTTGAGTACTCCATTACTGAATACGGGAAGGAACTCGAACCAATCCTCCATGCCATGCACGAGTGGGGAATGAAACACGCAATGCACAAACAACAACGGAAATAAAGAAAATTGAGGGCTAATTTTTGAACTTCTCATTTTTCATCGAAAAGGGGGGTTCCCATGACTTTTCCACAAGAAAATGAAACGAAAACATATGCAGAATACTTAAAACAAGGGGAAGACGTACAATATGAAGGAATTAATGGGGAAATCTTTAATATGACTGGTAGGGAAGTTCAGTCATGACATTGAAGACGATATTTTTTGACTTAGATGATACATTACACGATCATATGCAACCATTTTTCAAATCCGTTCAAACGGTTTTTCCTACTTTTGATAAAGGTACATCGATTCAAACTGTTTATAAAAAGTTTCGAGAAGTAAGTGACGAACTTTGGCCAATATACTGTCAAGGGGAAATAGACATACAAGACATGCGAACGGAACGCATCACTCGTACGTTACGCAACTTTCAATTTCCCATATCTTTAAAAAAAGCAGAACAATTCCAACAAACGTATGAGGACGCACTAAATCATTTAACATTATTTCCTGAGGTTCTTGATGTCATCTTCTATTTAAAAGAAAGAAACTATCAACTTGGTATAATTACAAACGGTCCCACTGATCATCAAAACAAAAAAATTGAATTGCTCGGACTAAAACAGTTTATTTCAAAGGAGTTTATTTTTGTTTCTGATGAAGTAGGTGTGGCAAAACCCGACTCAGCCATTTTTCAATACGCATGTGATAAAACAGATATATCCCCTGAGGAAACCCTTTATATCGGTGACACTTGGGAAAATGATGTTGTCGGACCGATCGAAGCTGGATGGCAGTCTATTTGGTTTAATCATCGAAGGAGAATACGTATGACAAACCATGAACCATTTTCGGAGATTCAACGTTTAATAGAATTACGGACGATTCTATAATAAAAATGGGGAAGGGGCTGTCCAGGAAAATGTCCTTTTGATTTCCGGATGCCCCTCTTCTTGTTTCAAATCTTGATTATCAACATTCCTCATTATCATATTTTGAGGGATATGCACATTTCAAATAGTCCTGCTCATACGACCCTCTGTTTTAACCCCGAATTGGGCGTCTACAACCATTCTAGATGACCGCTTCAAGCTTTTCCACCACGATTTGGGCATCTACAACTCTTCTAGATGATCGTTTCTTCCTTTTTCACCACAAAATGGTCATCTATGACTACTCTAGATAACCATTTTAAATCGCCTAAATCCTCAAAATCTCCCTAATGTCTTCTTCCGTTAGTGCAGTCGATTCATTTCCCTCTGTATCAATAATATCAGCAATGAGTTTTCGCTTTTTTTCTTGAAGTTCATTCATCTTCTCTTCAATCGTGCCGCGTGCAACCAATTTTATGACTTCGACTTTATGCTTTTGCCCGATGCGATGTGCTCGGTCAGCTGCTTGTTCTTCAACCGCGGGATTCCACCATAAATCATATAAAATAACCGTGTCCGCCCCTGTTAAGTTCAATCCGGTACCACCCGCTTTTAAAGAAATCAAAAACAAATCCCGCTCTCCCCCATTAAATCTTCGGCAAAGATCTACTCGTTCTTCAGGCGCCGTACTTCCATCTAAATAAAAATACGACCGACCACGACTTGTCAGTTCCCTTCCGATGAGGTCTAGCATTTTCGTGAATTGGGAAAAAATTAATACTCGCCTTCCGGACATTTTTGCTTCATCTAATATTTGAAAAAGCTGTTTGAATTTTGCGGAACTTCCTTGATAATCTTCCACAAACAACGCTGGGTGGCAACAAATTTGCCGCAACCTCGTCAAACCCGCTAATATCCTAATTTTATTTTTCTGAAATGTCTCTTTATCAAGATGTTTTAATGTCTCTTCCTTTAATTTTGCTAAAAATGCTGCATAAAGCTTCTTTTGGTCTGGCAATAGTTCAGACACAACAAGTGTCTCTTCTTTTGCCGGTAATTCATCTAGCACATCTTCTTTTACCCGCCTAAGCATAAACGGACGAACACGATCTGCAATAGCTTTCCTTGTTAAATGGCTGTACGCCTCTAATCCTTGGAATAACTGTGGGAAAATAACGTGATAAATTGACCATAATTCTTCAATTGCGTTTTCCATCGGAGTTCCAGTTAAGCCAAAACGATGATTTGCCTGTAACTTTTTCACCGAGCGAGCTGTTTGGGTATATGGATTTTTAAACGCTTGAGCTTCATCAAAAAATATTGTATGAAAAAATTGCTTCTCAAACCACTTCAAGTCACGACGCAAAATCGGATAAGAAGTTATTAGAACATCCCCATTCTCCAATTCCTTCCTAAGTTCCCTCCGCTCCAGTTGCGTCCCATCCATAACGATTGCTTGAATTTCCGGGGCAAAAGTTAGCAGTTCATTCAACCAATTATATGTTAATGAAGTGGGACAAACGATTAAAACGGGGGCTTTTTGCGCACGAATCGTCTCAAGTTCAGACACAATAAATGTTATACTTTGTAACGTTTTCCCCAGCCCCATATCATCGGCTAGCACCCCACCGAATCCATATTGTGAAAGAAGCTTCATCCATTTAAAACCAGTTTTTTGATAATCTCGTAAAATTGATGCCAAACTTCGTGGTACATCAAAATCAAGTGTCTCTGGATGTAGTAGTTGATTGAGAAACTGACGAAATGATTCTTCCGGTGCAAAAACGGAAGTATCTCCAATGATGTTTAGAAATTTCAAGCCTTCTAATACTGGTCTTGCCAGTGTCGCCTCATAATCATCATCTTGGATTGGTTCTGCCTCAAGAAATGCGCGAATAGCTTCCATCTCCTTTGTTTCTAGCGACAATAGGGATCCATTTGGGAGACGGTAATATTTTCTTTTCACTTCTAGTGCAGCTAGTATCTCCTTAATTTGTCTATCTGGAATGCCATCCATTTCAAACTTAAATTCAAGCCAGTGCATCCGTTCTTTATGCATTTTCACACGAATTTTCGGCTGCACTTGATTTGTTACAACTCGATTTCGTACCGCGGTAGTTGCAAAAACTTGTGTCCGCTTTTGTAATTTAGGTAGCGTATGAATCAAAAACTCATATTCCAACGCTTCATTTTGCATAAAAAAGCCGCCTTCAGTTTTTGTAAATCCGCTCCCCTCCATTAGTTTGAGAATCTCATTTTCGCTTTCTCTATCTCTCACAACAAGTTGGGCTGGTTCATGATTTTCTAACGGCTGAATTACAATATGATTATAATGGAATTCAATGCCCGCGAGCAGACGGTTTCTTACGCGATCTAAATATAATTTTGCGACAAGTGGTGCTCTCAACATTTGTTCTGTCAGCGACTGTGACAGCTGAACATCGCCAATTTTTTTCAGACTAGGAACAACTTTTTTTAGGAAAAATTGTAGTTGTTGGCGTGGAATCGGAATAGTATTTGTCCCTGTATGAGTAGCCATTTCTTTCAATTGGATGAAACGTTCAAAATCCTCCTCATCTAGGTGGAAAATTTTTCCTTCCAGAACAATCACTTGATAACCATTCATAATAACCATTCCTTCTAGTCCACGTATAATCATATGAATGTTTTCGGAATCACGTTCTTCTACAGAAAATTGAATGGGCAATGACTGATGAACAACTTGCAACCCATTATATTCTCGCCCGTTTTGTTGAGTTGATACAGATGAGGCTTTTTTTAATAGAGGAAAAAAGCTTGTCCAAATGGTCGGTGGAATGAGCAGCGTTTCTTTTGGAAGACGAACATTCAAGTGGGTTCCTAAGCTAGTAAAAAAAGCTTCTTCATCACGGTACACACGAATTAATTGATGAAGCACCGTATCCGTTTCAACCGGAAAGCAATGTTCATTTGAATCATAGGTAAATTGCGATGTAATCTCACTACGCTTGCCCCCCTTCAAATCTTGTAAAAGTTTCCGTATATCCCGAATTTCGAAACCTTGAATACTTACCTTTATACCAAAAAAACAGGAATGCTGTTCAAGTTTTATCGGTAGTAACGTGAAATGAACATCTAGTACTTCTCGTTGTTCGAAGTGAATTTGATGACCAGTCGTACGTGCCTGTCGCTGTTGAAATAAACGGATAAATTCATTTGAAAGATTCTCTTCCCGAGAGGTCTGTTCATTACTTAATTGGGTAACCGCCCCTAAGCTTTGTTGTTCAAAAATCATAAGTAAAACAGCTGCTACATGTTGACATGGTTTTGCAAAATCAAGTAATTGCGAGCAGCTACAGCTCGTTTGAAAATTCCCTACTGAAATATTTTTAATTTCTACATGAAAATCCTCTGCTCCATATACTGTTGCTTTAACGAAATCAGACTTATCCACATGAATTTCTACTTTTTCTGCTCGACAGAACGCTTGCCCTCTTTTGAAAGAGACGGTCCCGCAAAGTTCTTTAATGATTTTTTGATTAAGCTTTATATCCATTGATTTACCGCCTCCTCTTTCTTACCGCTCACAGAAGAACTGTACTTATTTTATCATGGAATTGTTATTTTATCGATTAGTAGTGGATTTTAACAAAATATTAAGAATAGATAAATTTCATATAGACAAACTAACGTTTGTATGATAACATGTATTTAACTAATTCAGAAGAGGTGGATAAAATCTCTTCTTTATGCTGTAACTACTTCTTCCCTTATTTGTATTTGCTTCAAACTTGCATATAATATTTGTAGGAGGAATGCATTATGGACACTGAACTATTGCAGCAGATACTTGGAAAAGTTAGTCAAATTGATGAGATGAATACTAGATTGAGTCAAATTGAATCCGACATAAGTGAAGTTAAGAACGAGCAAAAAGAAATGAAGAAAGACATAGTAGAGATAAAGCATGAACAACAAGGAATGAAAAAAGATATAATAGAAATAAAGCTCGAGCAGCAAGGAATGAAGAAAGACATAGTAAAAATAAAGCAAGAGCAGCAAGGAATCAAACAGGCTGTTCGTGAAATAGACGAGCGCACGAAGAAAATTTTAGAAAACCAAGATGAGCACGAGCAACTTATTCATTTACTAGGAATGAGATCACTTAAACAAGAAGCAGAATTAAACAAAATGAAATAATCGTCAACTGACGGTTTATTTTTTTATAGAATTACGAATAGAGCTGTCCTGCACCTTTCCCTAAGACAGCCCACTAGTTGACCAAAATTACTTACTAAATGTAATCTCTTCCGCTCCACTTCCATCACTGTTCATCTTATATAAGTGATATTCCGCGTTCCCTTTACCAAAGTTCGTATCCAACATGAAATAAATAATTTCCCCATCCATACTTACAATCGGATCACTTGCATGTTTTCCAAAATGGGTTAATTGCTTCTCTTCTTTCGTCTCCATATTATATCGATATAATTCATATTCAAATGTCCCGCTACTATCTGGATTGCTGACTGATTGAAAAATCATTTCCTTTCCAGAAGGTAACAATATAAAACTATAAATATCGACATCACGAGCCGAATCTGAAGCTATTTTTATTTTATCCGGTTGTTCCAATGGAATTTCAAAAATTCGTTGTTTAACTTCGAATGATTCGTCTGCATTTGTTACGTTCGCATCATCATCTTTCTGAATGAAAATCCGCTTACCATCTGTGTCCACACGTAAAGACATCATACTATATTGATCAAAGTGTGTAAGCTGCCTCTGTGCTTTATCGCTAAATTGATAGGCATATACATCGAAACCATGTGGACGTTTTCCTGCAATCGGTGAGTAGTTTTCAAATGTGCCTGACCGTAAATAAAGTAATGCCGACTGATTCGGTAAAAATTCAAGCTCGGTAATGGTTGCAGTATCAGTAAACAAATCCTTACTCTCTTTTTGTTCCGTATCAAAAAGATGAACCGTACTCTTCAGCTTCGTTTCTTTATCTTTATTCGACGTAACATAAGCTAACATCGAGTCATCCGGAGAAAATGTTGGATCAAAAATATACGTATTTTCATCAAACTCGGCCACCAACTCACGAGTAGAACGCTTTTCATTATATAAAAATAACTGTGGCTTCCCATTTTCATAGTTCACAAAGGCAATCTGTCCACTAGCAGACACATCATACTGATTCGTAAGCCCATTAATTTTTTCACTCTCTGTTTTATTAAACATTAACCCAAGGACAACAAGGGTACCCGTTAGTACGAGTAAACAGATGAATAAAATGATTAGTCTTTTTCGCTTCATCCCAAAATTCCTTTCGTCACAGACCTTAATTCATTACCGTGGGAAAAACAACCAAAATACAATAACGAGTAATAAAATAGTCAACGTTGCGCCTAATGAAATGGCTGTTTTTATGTTTCTTTTAGCAACTTTCACTTGAACAAAATAACTACCAATCCAAAATAAAATTGGTAATAGAAAAATCAACACTGCTGGATGAATTCCAATCATGACTAAACCACCGAACATAAAAAATAAGGACAAGAAGGTAATGACAGCTCCTAAAAGAATGTTAATCCCGTGCAATAACTTCATGGATTTTTCGTCTGGACTAAAATCATAAATTGTTGTTCGATAAACAAGTGCCAAACTTATCGCGATATTTAGCCATAACCAAATTGCCAAACCAACTGTAGCATAGTCTAAGTAACTAACAATTAATACACCATACAGGAGAGTCAATATATGAACAACGAGCAAACTATTCAACCATAATTTCCGATTGATATGGAAGCGTTGGTTAAGTGGTAAAAAAAGTAACAATCCACCTGTTGCCATTGATATTAAAAGCCACCCGATGACTGCATCACCTTCAATAAATAAGTTCATTAAATAAATCGTAATGGTAGCAAGAATTGACGAAATGGCTAACGTTAACATTAATTCCTTTCGATACGGAAAAAGAGCCTGTTGAATTCCACTGCCAATTTCTCCTTCTTTACCAAAAAGTTTCATCGCCCATTCCTCCGCTTCTTCTTGCCCGATTCCTTCTTCTTTCATAATATTGTCCCGAGAAAGTTCCAGATGAATGAGCAATTCTTCAAAAAGGTCTTCTTTTTCTTGCTTAGAACCTTCTGTGTAACATACAATATTCTCCACATACTGTTCTAACTTTGATTTCATACGAGACCCTCCGAACTTTTTTTCACTAATTGCTCAACAAAATTCCAATCTTTTCGCTTTTTCTCCAGTTCTTTTATGCCGGATTCGGTCATTCGGTAATACTTTCTTCGGCCAGATGCTGTTTCAGACCAATACGACTCAACCCATTTATTCCGCTCCAGCCGTTTCAATGCCGGATACAATGTCCCCTCACTCATTTCATACTGATCGTCACTTAGTTGTTTTAATAACTTTGTAATTTCATAACCATATAAATCACGCTGTTTAATCAGTGATAAAAGAAGAAGATCGATACTTCCTTTCAACATTTCCTTGTCCACTTTTTGTCACCCCTTTTCAATTAAATTGTAACACGATGTACATCGCTTTACAAGGTATAGTAAATAATTTAGGTATATGTGCAGCTTGAGTAGGTATAGATGCCCAAATTGATGAAAAACTTGGGTAATCGGTCACGTAGATGAGTTGTAGACGACCATTTTGATAAAAAAATTGGGTTAATTGGGCGTCTTGAACTGCTATAAATACCCAATATGTAGCTATAACTACGTAGGCAATCCAAATAATTGACATTGGTTTATTATATTGGATTATGAATTCGTCACGACTATAGCACCTTTACGTAGGATATCCCACTTAATATCCTCTCTTCTCTAAAATCTTGAAGAACGAATTGAATAGGCTACACTTAACTGGACAGAAAAATTAAGGTGTAAGTAGACTAAGAGCTATTCCGGTGATTATACAAGTGAGCAGGTTAAAGAGATTTTAAATGAAATGGATATTGCTGAATTCGAGCATCATTTAGTTAAGGATTTTGGTTCTCATCAAAACTAAATAATGGATTGTTAGAAGGCATCAATAGCGTATTTCAAGCTGCAAAACGCACGGCAAGAGGATATCGTTCAGAAAAGAATATTATTGCCATGGTATTTCTTCTACACGGTAAATTGGATTTCGCTTTGAACAAAAAAATTTAGAAAAACATTTAAATACGATAAATTAACCGTTCCAATAACCGTGTCCCGCAGATTCTCCAACTCGTTCTTGATTGTTTGATTGATATGCTTGGTTACATTAGAAAAATTGACTATTGCTTTTTTGACAGCATCATTCAACAAAAATAAGCGATCATCTTTCCATTGATCATCACCTATAACTGTAGTTGATTTCATCAAATAGAAATCACTTTTAAAAAAGAAAACTAATACCCGTATGTTTCGCCTTCTTTTAAGTTTAAAATATAGTTGTTAATCGAAATCGTACTGTCATTTACCCACTTAACATTCACTTGTTCACTGTTATTTTGAATGTAAATATGCTTTTTAAACCAAAGTGGTCCATTTAATTCTCCCCTTACCCCAAACGAACCTGCTGCACCTAGATCATAACGATAAAAATCAATTGTATAGTGACCATCCGGGGAGTGTACAGTTTCCATATAGTCATCCACCCATAATGATAAACAAATAACTAGAAAAAGAGCGATTGATATTAAAAATGATAACACGACTGTAAACCAGCCTCTAATTTTTGCAATCATATTCCGATTATATTTAAAACCAATAACTCCCAAAATAAATGTTAATCCACTAACTAAGAGAACTATATAGTTGGGCGGTGTGATTAACCAATTATTGTATTGAATAGAGGAAAATGAAACGACCACTAATCCTAAGCATAAAAGTGTTAAATAAAAAGACCATAGATTGTATCTTTTATCCATAATATCCCCCTGGTTTTTTTAATATTTCAGCTATACACATGAAAATAAGATAAAAAGTATATTTGTTGAAAACAGCTGGACGGGTTCATAATTTAAATTTGATTATGAACCCCTAGTATAAATCTTCAAATAACTTTTTAATGATCAGTGTTTATTTCATTAGTAGCTAATACCATATTCATTAGAGTAGTTTTTTTATCTTATAGATATTCGTTGCTTGATTATTTATGAATAGATTCTAGATTATGCTATTAACATATGATTCATATTAAATGTAATTCAATTAAAACTCTTTTCCTTCAAAAAATTTAAAGGTTAATATACTGTCTAATTTATTCGTATTTAATACCATGGTTAAATCCTCTAGTAATCGCTTCTTTTGCTTGATAATCATCTGGAATGCCATTGAGTACTTTAGATACAAGATTTCCGGCATTTAACAGAGTTTTTAAATCAAAAAGTAACCGTCCAGTATAACCATAATTGTAGTTACCCAACCATTTACTATTGTGAATCTCAGTTGCACCATTCGGTAGTTTCATTGTAAAAGTTTTATTCCATGGGGAGAAACCAGACACCGATTTGTAATCCCATGCTCCCTTCGGCTTTACTTTACCTACCCAATATGCAGTAGCCTTCGTTACCCCATTAGCTCTTAACACATTCTCAACAGAATTATAATTTCGTGCTACCAAACTCTTTACATCAAGATATGCTGCCATCGGTATAATTTGTGGCTCTTTTACTTTCCTTTTTTGATAGTCTTGATATACTTTTTCTTCAATTTCTTCAGCACTTAAACTTTGTATTTGTAAGTTTTCGTCATACCAATTTATACCTTCATCAACCGTGAAATTTACTGCTTCTATTTTTTTCTTGTATTCAGTTAATAGCGAGGAGTCAATAACTAACTCATCAACTTTTTCATCAATTACAAGCTTACCATCATTATCTAGTTTAATTAGTTGCAAATCTATAAATTTATTGTGTATTTCATCAAAGGTGTTTAGTTCGATATGTGTTTCTGATGCATAAACTGGTGAGGACACGAGTAAACATGCAAACATAAAGAGAAATACTATTGCGATTTTTTCCAACTTCATCCAACCCCTTAAAATTTCTAGATAAAAACACCTAAGTCTAATTAAAAACTTTTCACATAACCAGTTACTGTTGCTGATAAAATTACTAGTAATGTTAGCCTTTCTTATTGGGTATGCACCCGTCTGAAATTACTAAAGTTTACTTTTTTCCGGTACCGTTAGATTGGAATATCACTCCCTGCTGCAGGTTATTCCAACTATAATTAGATAATATAATAAACTTTAAAATTTGTATATAAATATTCAGAAAAGTCTAGTCCGTTAACCCCCCGATAATTCCTATTAATTGATCATATTATTGTTACTCTATGGAAAATTTTCTTGAATTCAATAAAAAAGTGGTATTTATTCAACATATATATACTTTATTGAAAATATACAAAATAAATATTATTATATTTACTAGTATTTAAAAATTAATCCTTCTTTAAAAAGACAAGGAGGAACTGTATGGAAAAGCAAATCGGAAAAAGGTTAAAGTATTCTCGAATTAATTTAGGAATGACCCAAGAAAAATTAGCTAAAGGTATTATTTCAGTATCCTATTTATCAAAAATAGAAAATGGAAAAGTGGAACCAACAGAGGAAATTATTGATTTATTAACTGAAAGATTAGGTCTAGAATCTTTATCAGCTGGCATAAATAACGATAAAATAACAGCAGATTGTAAAGAGTGGTTTAACTATTTATTAGTAGGAAATAAAGAGAAAGCAATCAGCGTTTATTCTGATATTAATAAGAATCTGAAAAACATCATTGATACAGAGCTTGTACGTTTAGTAGAACTCCATAAACTTCGATTTTTCGTTATCATTAATAATAGAGAAAAAGCAGAAAAGCAATATTTTTTCCTGTTAAAAAGCGAGAAAGAATTTCAAGGAAAAGAAAACTATTATTGGATGAAATTTGCTGGGAATTATTTCTACTTTATGCAATCCTATGATCAAGCAATTCGTTATTATCAAAAGGCCGAGAAGGAATTGAATGAAAATTTCCATTTTAAAGTAGAAGAAGAGGCAGATTTATATTATTCTATTTCTTTAACTGCGAATAAACAAAATAAAGTGGAACTTTGCTTGGTGTATGGAAAAATGGCACTAGAAATATACTAAAAGTCGTATAATTATAAAAGATGTGTAGAATGCCTGCTTTTGTTAGGTATTTCTTATAAGAGAATAAAATTATACGATAAATCTATGGATTGTTTAATGACAGCTACTACAATTTCGGAAACCATCAGTAATAAGAATTTACTCTCACTATGCAATCAAAATATTGGAGAGTTATGTTCAGCTATGGACCATTCAATGGATTCAATTTCATATTTCAAAAAAACTCTTGAGCTCCGAAAAGATTGTCCTGTACAAAAAAGAATCATACCTATTTCTAGTTTAGTAAAAGAGTACATAAAAATAAATGACATTCCAAATGCTAAAAAGTGGATTCAGGAAGGGTTGATCCTCACTGAATTTTTAGATGATTCCTTCTTAATATACATTTATGAATTTCAAGTATACCATTTACTAGTTGAAGGGAAAGAGGATTTATTAGAAAATCTCGTTATTAAGAAACTCTTGCCTTTATTAAAAGAGAAAGGGTTATTTTTTGAACATGCTTTCTATTTAAAGCAATTAGCTGAATATTATTATAAAAAAAGAAAATACAAGTTATCTGCACACTATTATCAAGCTGCTATGAACAGTATCCATAACGTTATTTATCGAAGGTGAAAATATTGAAAAGAAAGAGATTAATAGGAATTTTATTAATGAATACGTGTTTAATAGAAAGAGGGAGGAAGGTGTTTTCTGTTGGACGGGACGAATAAAGAATTAAGAAGAATTCGCATTACATTAATAGTAATTGCCATATTTATTTTATTTGAAACTGGAAGCAGAACTGTTACAGTCGATTACGATCCAAACAACTGGGATTCAAACCTAATTCATTCGAAAATGGTTCAATTAGGCGATGGATATTTTGGTGTACTTACAAGCGATAAGGACGATACATATCAATACATGAAAGTTTATTATTTTGATAAAGAAAAGAAAGAGGTTATCTTTATCAATGAAAGAGACCTAATAACTATGGAATAGATAACTATATGGTGGCTCTTTTGCCCATCCCCAGTAAAGGCAGAATAAAGATAATCTGAAAAGTTCATCCTCATTAAACAAAGAATGGGCGCTTCCTTATGTAATAAAGTGCCCGATTTTAGTATGTCCTTTTATACAGTGACAAAATAGACTAAATATTCAAATGCTTATATTTTATTTTTCTTCCTCCCACCTTTTAGAAACTTCTTTTTCATTCCTTCAATTCCGTTTATTTTTCTAGAAGTGCATGCCAAAAGCAATTTACTTGGTTTGATTTTTTACAATAGTTACTATTACTGAGAATAAAGCTATACCTACCAGAGAACCAAGAACAAAACTTAAAGAAAAGAAATCAAAGACAAGAAAGACGATCAACATACATAAAAGATAACCTGCCAAAAAAGCAGGTAAAAAGCTTTTTAGATTCACGACTGATTCCCCCTCAACTAAATCAGAACAAACGATTCTACATTCTTTGGATTATCTTGGGTAGCTGAACAAAAACTCTTCAAAGCTTACCTTTTAAAGAGCCTTAATATCGATAAGGAAATAAAATAACCAACAAAAAAACCTATATTGTATAAAACTGTATCGGCTAAATCAAATACACCTAACTTAAATTGAGCTTGTAAATACTCAAGCAGAATTGCAAATACTTCAAATGAAATTAATCTTGTCACAAACGTTTGTAATACATTTGTGTGTGCCAACACTACGACCGCACTTACTTAAATATAATTTATCGTCCAATTTGATTTCAAAAATGCCTTTAATCCATTATCACTCTTATGTATAATCGTCACCCTCCCAATATTTAGTGCAAAAAATAGTTTACTCGAAATGGTAAAATTAAAAATTCGTCTATAAATTAATCATATATCAACGACCTTAACAAAATGTTAATTATGTTTTGTTAAAAATACTTTCCCTATCGTTTTTCTAGATAATTCTACATCAATGGTATTTTTTACATCCGATAAGTCAAACTTAGAATCCACCATCATCAAATGTATTTTTTTATCAGCTACTAGTCTTATTAAATGATTAAAAGTTTGTTGCCATTTATCTACGAGGCAATTTTATTCCAATCCGTAAATGGAATAGATCCGCATTCACTTTTGCTTTATTTACAATATCTGCGCAAGTTTACTTGAATTCCTGATGAAAGACCGATAGTTAATTCCCATTTAATACATTTTGCATCCAAAAATACTACTCTCCTTCAACAACGTAATGTTATTTAAATAACACAATAAAGCCTTCTAAAAATCTTCTTTAAAAGATATAGTATTTCCAGATTCAAATCCTTTTTGTTTGAAATGCCACACTTCTTACGTATAAGTGAATAATAAAAGATAATATACATGTAAAGGCATTAATATCCAATCCACCAGCTATCGGACATATCTGTTATTAGAATATCAGCCAATATTGGTTCAATTAATTTTTTTCCTTAAAAAAGTAATCTTGTTAATACATTAACTGCATTCCCAATTTCTAGTGTGAATACCTTCCTCTTATGCTGAATAAGCTTGTTGAAATAAACGAAAATAAACCTTGGAGAAAATATTACAATGGGTGTTCATATGTCGTAATGCATATTTTGGATTGTCCGTTAGTTTCAATTCCCTTACATGAGTCATTATCAATGTAACCTAAATGGTATGAAGCTGAATACGGTACAACGGCAGCCTTTCAATCCCCAAGTGTGGGGCATTATCAATGTAACAGAACAATACGTTCATAGGCTTGTACATTTTCAGTTGACTTTCAATCCCCAAGTGTGGGTCATTATCAATGTAACAGAATGAAGTTAACATACCTAAAAAGCTTGTATTAGCTTTCAATCCCCAAGTGTGGGTCATTATCAATGTAACTTGATCCGGACGATGAATGTGGCTTTAAAAACTACCAACTTTCAATCCCCAAGTGTGGGTCATTATCAATGTAACTTGATCCGGACGATGAATGTGGCTTTAAAAACTACCAACTTTCAATCCCCAAGTGTGGGTCATTATCAATGTAACTGAAGGAAGAGCAAAATTAAGAGAGTTGCCTCCTTTCTTTCAATCCCCAAGTGTGGGTCATTATCAATGTAACAATTACGACTGGTGCAATTCGTGGTATTGATATTTACTTTCAATCCCCAAGTGTGGGTCATTATCAATGTAACCAGACCCAACAAAAGCGTATGCATGGGGCGCATTATTCTTTCAATCCCCAAGTGTGGGTCATTATCAATGTAACTACGACTTAACAAGCGATTACGTGCAACTTTTAGATACTTTCAATCCCCAAGTGTGGGTCATTATCAATGTAACAAATCATCGGGGATAACTTTCGTATGGAAATATTAACTTTCAATCCCCAAGTGTGGGTCATTATCAATGTAACAGCTGTAGGTTTCGGGGCTGGCCTCGTCTGTTTTGGAACCTTTCAATCCCCAAGTGTGGGTCATTATCAATGTAACCTTTTGTAGCGGCAATAGGACCAGCTAGCGTAGGTCTCTTTCAATCCCCAAGTGTGGGTCATTATCAATGTAACGCTAGTGGCAACGTTTGATTATGAGATTCGGTTAGTCTTTCATTCCCCAAGTGTGGGTCATTATCAATGTAACAAAGCAAAAGACCAAGCAATAAACTATAACGCAACATCTTTCAATCCCCAAGTGTGGGTCATTATCAATGTAACCAATGCAACATGCACCGTAACACATGTTATAAGCTACTTTCAATCCCCAAGTGTGGGTCATTATCAATGTAACAAAACCCTAGCAAGTTATAAACAACGAATTTCTGCCACTTTCAATCCCCAAGTGTGGGTCATTATCAATGTAACCTCTGGTCTTTTGGTCTCCATTCCAACGATAGGGAATCTTTCAATCCCCAAGTGTGGGTCATTATCAATGTAACTCTTAAATATGTCACCAACTGTTAAATCATTTTGAGTCTTTCAATCCCCAAGTGTGGTCATTATCAATGTAACATGTATGGGGTGCAGCTTCAAAAGCTACTTTGAATAGCTTTCAATCCCCAAGTGTGGGTCATTATCAATGTAACAAAAGCGAGAGTATTAAACGCCCGCTTTCGTGATTTCCTTTCAATCCCCAAGTGTGGGTCATTATCAATGTAACATATTGCCAAAAATGTCGGATGGTACGAGGGGGTGAAACTTTCAATCCCCAAGTGTGGGTCATTATCAATGTAACAAAAACAGAGCGACCTTACAAGCAACCAGAAAATATCTTTCAATCCCCAAGTGTGGGTCATTATCAATGTAACATGGATATTGATGTAGGGGATGGCAACATTGTTCCGACTTTCAATCCCCAAGTGTGGGTCATTATCAATGTAACGTAGCGGGCGATTTCCCAACAAATGCAGAAATAGCAACCTTTCAATCCCCAAGTGTGGGTCATTATCAATGTAACTTGCCTGTTGAACCAAAACCCCCGGACCCTCTTTCGCTCTTTCAATCCCCAAGTGTGGGTCATTATCAATGTAACTTTCTGCAATCCAGTTTGTTTCCATTCTTGTGAGATACTTTCAATCCCCAAGTGTGGGTCATTATCAATGTAACTTTATCAATAAAGAAGATGATGAGCAACAGCTCGTTTACTTTCAATCCCCAAGTGTGGGTCATTATCAATGTAACTGAAGACGTTATAAACGCAATAAAAGAGTTATGTAATAAACTTTCAATCCCCAAGTGTGGGTCATTATCAATGTAACTATTGAAATACATAATGAACAAGATGGTTTTATTATCTTTCAATCCCCAAGTGTGGGTCATTATCAATGTAACTATAGCAGATGAAGCAGCAAAACGAGGTTTCTATGCCTTTCAATCCCCAAGTGTGGGTCATTATCAATGTAACAGAATATATTAATTGCTCAAAAAGCAGCACATCATAGTCTTTCAATCCCCAAGTGTGGGTCATTATCAATGTAACTTACGCTAAAGACGTGCTGCAAAAGGATGATGATGATTCCCTTTCAATCCCCAAGTGTGGGTCATTATCAATGTAACTTATCGAGAAAAAATATGGTAAAATACCTCCATTTCTTTTCTTTCAATCCCCAAGTGTGGGTCATTATCAATGTAACATGAAGGAGCGGAACTATCGCCTAACTATGTCAAAGACTTTCAATCCCCAAGTGTGGGTCATTATCAATGTAACCGCAGTTGGTGAGTGAGTAAAAGCATTGATACATAAGGACTTTTTAGTAATTGTAAAAAGGTTAAATAAATATTTTTTCGAAGATGCAAAGTTTGTAAACAAAATGGGGGCTCCCTCGAAAATCTCTTTTGTATCGTTAATATATATTTTACTAAAGCATTTATAAAACCTCAATGTTTTAATATTTCTTAATACCAAAATCACTAGATATCCCCCAACCTTTTGAATAAATCAAAAGACCAAAACTCCAGATCCACTCAGGTTCATTAGAAATCCCCTTAATCCCATAATTTTAAAAGTCGTTATTCATTTTCTTTAAATCGCTTCTCCTGTTTTTGGATATAAAATCAATTCTACGATGTTTGGCTTGAAGTTATTTAACATTTCTAAAATAGCTTCTCCAACAAAGTCCACAACTATAAGTAGTCCATGTTTCCAATCATTTAATTACCCAAATAACTTCTTCATCAGTAATTTGTCATTTTCCTTGATTGCTTCTAAACTTGGGAGGTCACAGTCATTGCAATATCGTTGAAACTCACAATCCCTACATCTTTTTTTCGAACGAGGTTCAGGATAATATTCTTCTTGTATTATTTTCTTAATCATCGACGTTATTTTACGAACATACAATTTTTGATTGTCAGTAATATGAATGAGATGCGCTTTTTGTTCCGGTATGATATAAATGTATCCCTTCTTCACTGGAGTATTTGTCATTTCTTCAATACACATTGCATATGCGACAAGCTGATAAATAATATTTTTATAAATTTTTCCATCCGTATCTTTACATTCCACCGGGTAAAACCTTTGTCCGGATTCAGCTTCTGTATCAATTAATATGTCTAGTTTTCCTGATAAATTTAATGCTTCTGATGAAACTGATAACCCATAAAATCTTTTTCCTTCAACGAGATTATACCTCTTTAAGGTACGCCGTTTTTCTTTTTGGTTTAATTCAAAATGTTGACTTCTTGCATATTCCATTTTAAATGACACTTTTCGGGGAACTGGCTCAACATAGTTATAGTACACTACTCTTGGACAATATACATACTGCTTTATATCCGTAATGTTAATTGACACGACTACACCTCGCTAACCAATGAATCCTCGGAATAATTGAAATCAATTTTTATAACATTTTCCAAACTATCTTGACTTAAAGGGAAAATAATTACACTACTTCTATCGCTTTCTTTTAAAAGAAACTTTAATCGGCGGATTAATTCGCCATGAAGATTTCTACTAATTTCCCCAAAGAATGCACTATATTGTACTCGAAACAAACCATAATCCTTGCACATGTTCGCTGTTTTGTTTCGTAATTTATCTTCTGTAATATCATAAATCAGTAAAATCTTCATGGTTACCACCTCGAAATATAACCTTTAAATTTTTTATTATCACGAAAATATGATGCGATATCTCTAGCCTGCATCTGGATAATTGTTCGTAAAAAGCAATCATTTCCTCTGAATTCTTCTTTTGTTTCTAATCTATTATTAATATTTTCCCTTAATAATTTCAGTGTTTTTTCATTTAAAAAATGTGATCCGTCTTCTTTTTCCTCCAATCCTGGTTTATGTCCCCTAGTTATTAATGAAATGATCGGTCGATCAACAACAGATGGACGGAAAATTTCCATTACATCTAATACAAAGGAGATTCTTCCTGACCGGTCCACATGGAAAAAACCCGCATATGTTTCAAGGCCTGCTCGAATAATTGCAGAGGTTACTCTAGTTCTCAAAATTGCATAACCATAATTCAGCATCATATTAACTGGTTCTTGTGAATGCCAATTTCTACCGGGGAACTCCACTCCTTTTTCTTTCAAAATCATTTTTACTGCTTTCCAATATCGTTTCGCCGCATGTGCTTCTGCAGATATTAATTCTTTCCTTATCTGCTCAATTGTTTCCCCTTGTATCCCTTTTATTTTTTGAATATAAAATCTCATAGATTCAGTTAATATTTTTAATTCCTCTTCAATTGAATGGCCTCTTCTACTTTTTGCATAGTATTTTATCGTGTTAATTTGATTTTGAATTTTTGCTGTTATGATTTCTTTGGATAATTCGATTCCTCTATAGTCATGATATGCACGCAATTGTTCCCTTCTTGCTTTTACAGAACCATGGTGGGCTGGCGTATATAAGGTGGTAAACGGCTCCTCTCTAAAATCCACAAAATGTACTTGGGTTCCATTGTCTATTAATTCTTGCAATAAACTGATTGAAATCATCCCACATTTATTCCCTATAACTAAATCCTGTAACTCCTTGATTGCATGTTCCTCCAAGACTTTCCCCTGTTTCTTAAGAACAAGTCGTTCACTTACTTTATGAAGATTCACCCCATAATCATCAATAACAATTTCCTTTAGCATACCTACCTCTCCTAATTTTATTTATAAAACTCCAATAGTGAATATTTATAGTATTCCCAACATAGGCAAAAAATAAATCTAAATACGGTTAAATTTTAAGGATTTTTAATAATTTATAAACGTACTAATTAAACAGAGCTTTTATCTTTCCCAAACCAAAGGTAGTATTTTTCCCTACATGCGTCCACTCAGCAAGTTGCAACCATGGAATAAAAGGATCTAAATCCCCTTCATAAACTGCTTTTCCCACAATTCCACCAAGCTTCATCCGCTTTTTTTGCCGATTAGAATACCTCTCCCAGTCATACCACGATACATCCGATTGAACGAGCTTTACTTCCTCTGCTTTTCTAAAAAGCTCTTTAAAATCGATACCCAGCAGCTGTCTGCCGTGATGATAATAAAGCAACGACGTAATTCGGCGAACAGCAGACCGGAAAATGATGTGAAATTCTGGATTATCGGTGTAGTGAGACTGGTATTTTAGGCGAGTAGGTGAAATAAAATCGAGCTGACATGTTGAAGCGTCTTTTATACCTGAAGTAATTTTTTCACTGTTTAATATTTGCCCATTATAATAGATTTTTTGATGTTGATAGATTTGTTCGCGAAAATCTCCATCTTCATCAACTAAAAAAACTTGTCGCAATTCGGCTTGCTGTTTTCCTTTTCCAAATCCTTTTTTACCCATATGAAACAGTACATATATAAAATAGTGAAGATACTTTACCGCCTCTCCAAAAATAGTGATAGTTAAATAAAATCGCTCACCCGGGGCAAATTTTAACTTGTTATTATTTTCTGCCCAAATAATAAATGGCCGCGGTATATCATCACTACTAATAATTTTTTGATGTTCATCTTGCAAACGTGTTTCAAATATATACGCATATGGACAGTGTTCATGGTGGATATTTTGATTCGAACATGTACATGCTACTTCCTTAAAAACATGTCCGAACACACCACGAAAGGTCGATCCTTGATAATGAGGAAGCTCCAGTCCATTCTCGCCCGCTTTGTAAATGGCTGTTATTTGAAGGATTTGAACTTCATTTAAAAAATGAGTAATACTCGTGTCATTCATCTTTGTCCACTCCCATATTGGTTAATCTTTCTCTATTCCTAATTGTTGAAATATGTTCAAAGGAATTCTGATCACTAATTCTTAACTGGCGAACTAAGAATAAATACAGCCAATATTCTCGACTACGAGAGCCAGTACCCCAGTAACACCATTTATTTTTCCATTCCTTCTCACCTTCATAAAACTTCACTGCCTCCTCTAACGTTGAAACATACTGTTCAGTCGAAACTTCCCATTTTATTTCTGACAACAATGGCAACATAACCCCTGCTTTTTTGAGCGATTTAGGTTTATAATCTTCTTCCGTACATTTCTTTCCTATCACAATAGGAGAATGATGGTGAGCGATTGCCGTTAAAACAGAACGCTTTACTTTCCCATATTTATCTTCCATTTGTAACAAACGATATGCCAGTACAGCTCCCAAGATTGAGTGATCTGGGAAATGTACTTTTTTTTCATTTGGATTATCTGTATGTGCGAGTGCTGTATCACGGGAAAACATTGGGTCATATTCTAATTGTCTATTTAGAGCTTTATCTTGCCATGCCTTTTCCAACTTCCCCATATCATGCGTTACTATAACGAAGTGAATGATCTTTTCTATATCTTCCTCGCTTAAATCAAATAGATTCGCAAAAGCTTTTATAGCGTATTTATTTTTCGGACGGCAAATTCTTTGATAAGCGACAAGACAAGCGCGAATATGTTCTTCGAGTGTATCCATTTTAAAAGTATAACGTTTAACTATTTTTTCATCATTTTTCAGCGGAAAGCAATACGTTACATCCACACTGGATTCTCCGAGGATGAGACCCACATTCTTTTTATAAGTTGCTAATGTCGGATGGATAACAATAAAATCATGACTATGAATATCCTCCACACGTTCAATATTTTTGAGAACAAGCTTGTCCTTCTCATTTTTAATATTTTTCTTATCAAACTTTGTATATACAACTTTCTTTATCTTGCCATGATATGAGGTTGATGTTTCGTTTAAACGAGAGATAAAGCCTTTCAATTTTCCAACCGATATCGAGATTGTCTCATAAAGATATAACGTTTCATCAGTTGGAGTATTATGGTGTAATAAAACTGTTACATTTTGGATCTTCCTAATTAAGTCACCTGACATACTTTTTTCATGATACAAATAAGCACTTGCAATTTCTAATGAAAACTTTGCATCGTTCCGCTTAAGAATCTCTCCGATTTCTTTATCTTTATCGCAATAAAGCGTATCCATCATCTCATTGGCTTTGACATAATCAAAATTAAATCCCGAAAAAGACTGCAAATACCGCTCCGTTGCTTCTACATCTTCTTTTTCATAGGGAAGCCACGGTTGACTGCTTTCCGGATAATCTATAGAATACACGTGCACAATTCCTACTTGATTTTCAAATCTTGCATTTCGTCCAATTCGTTGAAGAAATGAACGACCTGAGGAAATTTCTGTTAACATGATATCTGATGAAATATCTAATCCAACTTCAATGATTTGGGTTGCAATCAATATCGCCCTTTTTTTATTCCCGTCCTTTCCGAAATACTCTTTTAATTTCTTTTCAACACTTTTTCGGTCGTCCGATAATAATTGGGCATGCAATAAGAATACTTCCGTATCAGCTGGCTGTCTCTCTTTTACTACTTGATACAAGGCAGTTGCCCTGTTCACTTGGTTAACAATCACTATCGTTTTATTTTGGTGCTTTGAAAGAATCTCGTCCGCATTCATAGTAATCGAATGTGCAACAACTTTCCTCTTCTTCTGATATTGCGATTCTATTTTTGGTAGATCTTCCTCTGTCACTTCAATATGTACCGCATTCAGTTCCTTCGCCAAAAATTCGCGCATTTCTTTAGATAATGTTGCTGTCATAATTGTAAATCTTGTCAACGGCATATCTACACACAGTTGTTTTAATAAATGAATTGTCGTTTGAAATGCTCGATTCGTATCTAACAAGTGAAATTCATCAAATATAAGATAACTTCCTATCCAAGCTCCAGCATTTATATTGGCCAAACGAAAGGATAGAGATAACGGGATAGTTAATGCTCCGCTTAGAGCTTGGTCAATTGTCGTGAATATTACATCCCCGTCTAAAAAGAACGGGTCTATTTGCACCTCACCAGTTTGAGTCGTTACTTTCCATTGATTTGTTGCCTGTTCCGCCTCCTCAGCAAGGCTATAAGCTAATGTCCTTAACGGCAAAATATACATTGCCTGATTGGGAAAATCAATCTCCCCTTTTAAATTCCTACTAATATAAAAGGGTGCGAGTGCTGCAAGTGTTTTTCCCGCCCCAGTCGGAGCATGTAAGATCACATTTTTTCCTTTATTTAAATGAGCATCGATGATTTGCTTTTGGAAACTAAGCGGAGTAAATCCTTTATTATACTTCGTATCCAGCTTTCTCGTCATTTCCTGAAAAAGAGAATCTATCTTATCTTCTGCTAAGCGCACCCTTTTACCCCCTTCGTTCATAAAAAGTGTAAGAGCGAGTGGAGTACTTTTTTTCATAGGGCAAAACAAAAACATTCGTCAGACGATTATTTGCTTTCTTGGCATCGCTATAAATATTTAACTTATCAAAAGTAACCCCATCCGAAAAATCATCCATCTTCTTCAATAGCCCTAACTGACTAATATCAAATGTATTATTCAATTGCTTCGTAAAATTAGCCGGTAGGTCACTGTCTAATTTATAAAACTCTTTCCATTGAAAAAACGAACCTCTATTGCCAAAATAATTAACATGAAGCAATAAACGTTTAAGGGTTGTTTCATTATGTTGAAAAGAATCTATATTTGTTCCAAAAGCAACTTCAATCGAATCATGCAAATAAGCAAACTCACGATAACTAACAGTAGAATTTATATTAATTCCTGCATCTCTATCTTCTTTTTTCGCTTTATCGTTAAGTTTTCTTATTTTTATCATCATATTATTAACAACAATTTTAGAGGAACCTTTTATATACACGCGTAATTCTTTTAAAAAAGACACCCACTCTTCTACACCGTCTTTCCCGTACACTTGTAAATATAAAGAAACCAACGTCATTTTTATACAAAACGGTGACGGATGTAGGTAAGAGGATGCGACTACATTTGTTGCATCACTTTCCCTCAATGAAAATAAGGATACAGGTATATATTTCGCGACTAAATACATAGGATTCACCTACTTTCTCACAATGGAACCTGGGGCGTACTGCATTAAATCCCTAATATTTTTCGTGAATTCGCTAATACTATTAAATTTCAAAAGTTCTACTTGTTTTGCACTATCCATTTCATTAAGGTTGGCAGTAATGGTAGCAATTTCCTCCTGATATTGGTCATTGAGTGGACTGACGGAAGGTGCAGGCAGTGAAGAAAAGCTAACGGTGATAACCCCTTTAAAATCATGTAAATGTGGGGCTTGAGAAGCTCTCATGGCACCTTCTGTTTTCAAAAAGGTGTACAGTACACTCTTTAACAATGCATCGTATCGTTTCTTTCTTTCCTCATCATCTACATCATAATTCAGTGATGCTTCATTTAAACCTATTCTTGCTGTTTCTAAATGTATAACCGTCGCATATACCCCCGTGTTAAGCGGACGGTAGAAAATATTTTGACCCGAATTTTCCGCTTTTTCTCCTTCCACAAGGCTAGCATTAGTTGCCTTTTTTAGGTGAAAATAGTTTTCTGTAAATGTTTTTTCCGGCTTTCCAACTATCCAACCAAACTCAATAATCGACTTTCGGGCAACATTTTTGCTATTGGCTGTTGCCATCATCCCTTCAATATCATCCAATACACACTTATGAATAATGGTGCGATAAACTTCCTCATCTGGTGTATCTTTTTTATAACTAGATGTGAACTCTTTATCACTGGCAATTCGATTAGAATCAAAATTTAAACAGCCATTGCACAGAGTCAAACCCTCTTCTAAACTGATAGTGTGTAGATGCTTTGCTTGAATATGTTTAAACATATCCCCAGAAATGGCATTTACCGTTGTAAGCTCTCCATCTTTATTTAGTACAGTTACTTGCCGTGTAAACGTCTGGTTTCCTTCGCTTCGTTCATTATTTAATGCATGCAAATCAAGGGATAATTCTCCTGAAATTGAAATAGAATAAATTTCTTTCGTCATTGATCATTCATCCTCCATTAAAGTTCTACTTTTGATTCGCTATTTATTTCTGCTGATTCATTATTTTTATCTCCAGTGTCCTTTTCTTTTTTTGCATATCCAAAAGCAACTAATAAACTACCAACCAAATTGCTTCCAAACTCATCGACTAGATTAATGACAGAAACTAGATCCTGATCGGTAATATTTTTTCTTGTACGACTGTCTTCCCCTCTTGCTTTGTTTGACTCGAACACTCTTGCATTCTCACTATTAAAAGTCGCAACAAAATCTGTTAATGTCGTGATAAACTTTTCCTTGTATGGAGCATTTTGTTTGAGTTTATGCTGCAAATCATAATGAACTGGGTATTTCCTTATACTTTTTTCTTGATATTGTAAGCCTAGTGTTGCTTGAAAAATTGCCCTTGAAATATTGATAAAGCCTGTGTCTTCCACTATTTTTGAATATGGTTGATTACTTTTCATAATGACCTCCTGCAAAATCTTATCGGAAAACGGTTTCAATTTTAATTTGTTATTTTTCTCATAAGTAGCGTTAAACACTTTAAAATGATACGCTTGAACAAAAATGAAAAATGATTCTAATCGTCCTGTAGATATAAAGGTGACTAAATGGTTCAACGGCTGATCAAGATCTTGGAGAATATTCTCATCACGTCTAATTTTATCGACTTTATCTATGATATCAGTAAATAATCGATCGTACCGTTCCAATTCCTCTTCATTTTCAATCCTTACCCAAGAAGGTAAATGATAATAAGATAGATTCATAACCGACTTGGCTTGTCCTAAATCTTTAAAGTAAGCGCAGTATACCCCCCCAACATAATCGATTAAGTTTGGAGAAATACCTTCTTCCTTTTTCAATAACGATCTAAGGACTTCCGTAATTGTGTACATTAACGTGGAAAATTCAAAGTAAGTTCTGCTTGGAGCTTTAATTTTGGACTTTATATTATGTACGATTGTTAAAACATCCTCACTTGCTACTTCTTTAGGGTCGATAACCAGTAAGAGACAATCATAAGAATTGGTCCCTACTTTCACTAATTTTCCAACAGATCCTTGTGTAACACCTAACATTTTAAACAATTCATCGAGTACAAAACTTTGTACTCCACTTGGACTTATTCCCGTTGCTCCTTTATTATTTACCCCTTTCGCTTGAACTGGATTAAAAAAAGAAAGGGCATTAACCGTAGTTTTTAGGGGTACTTTTTTCCCCGAACCTTTTTGATATTCTTTTACAAGTTTTTTAAAGGTTTTTATTTTTTCACCCATGTTCATTAGAGGAGAAGTACCCGTTAGGAAAATCCAGCGATATACAATTTTTATCAATTCTGGATCTTGTTGGAAAATCTCGGCCATTTTGTTGTGAGCAGTTAAAACTTTCATCCCTTGATAAAGAGAATAGATATGGTAGTCGGCAAGTTCTTTTGGCGGTTCTTCTCCAATACCTTTTTTATCCTGACCTTCCATTAAATAAGTTTGATAAGCCTCTTTTTTTCCCTTTTCCACTTTTAAGTAAAATGTATTTCCATCTGAAAATTCGTCCTCTGCGGTATTATCGATGAAGGGCATGATATATTTTGTCTCAAACGAATCAACATAACGTTCCCAGTTGTGATACATTTCATCAGATATCTCAATTAAATAATGGGAAGGTGTTTGTTTTAGTAAAATTGTGCTGTTACTATTTTGCTTAGCTAATAATCCAAGCAAATAAGTGATTCCATAAGCCTTCAAACAATCCGAATATGTATTCGTAGTTTTCTCTACCCAAACATAATTCAAACTCATCCCACCTTTTTCATGGTTAATTACAAATTTCGACAATATCTTAAAAATTCCTTCTACCTCCAAAAAAATTCAAAAATAGTTAATAATTGGATGACAATCCCCTAAAACGGGTCAAACCCTAACAAAAAAAGAGTACTTTTAATTTTTTCAATCCCTCTTATTAGGTCACGCTAGACTAATTATACAGTACATATCTATAATGTGTTATGAGTGGATTCGGAGTCCTTATAAAATCAATTAACCACTCACTCAATGCTCTTAAGACTTGTTTTTAAGAGCTTTTTACATTTTTAATACTATAATTATGATATTTATTAAAGATTCAAAATTAATCATTTTCCCACCACCTTTTTCTTTCTAGTATATTATTACCCCCATCCAAGGGATTTTAAACATAATTATTTAAATTCAAACCCAACAAAATAAGAAACTTATAATTAGGCTTTATTTTTGTAATTACTCTTTGATACAGTCAAAAAGTACCCTTATGGAGGCGATATATGATAACTAATATCAAAAAAGCGGCAAAAAGGTGTTAGGCTAAATAAATTTTCATTGTCAATTTGTAGTATTAATTGTATTAAATGTAATCATCAAAACCCTTTAAATATAAATTCAATAAATTATAATTAGAATATAAATACTTATTTGTTCTAAGAGGTGGAAGGGAATGGAAATTTGGCAGGATGATTTTGGAGAAGGAGCAATTTTTTTAACTAGAGTGAACCAAAATAACATAGGCGACCTTGCATATCAATAGCATCAACCGACAAGGAATTATTAGTATTCATTAAGTCCATAGTTGATGGAACAATAAACAGCAAGAAAACTTACAATCCAAGTAAACTTAGGAATTTCTATACCTTGAGTATAAAAGTAAAAATAAAGTCTTATACATATTACAACAAATAGAACCATTTTTAAGAGTAAATCAAAAGCGGCTTAGGGCTAGGTATATACTCAATCACTATGAATCTGTTACTCCTAGAAATGGAAAATATAATTCGGTACAGTTAAAAAACAAACTTCTTTTTGAAGAGGAATTTTTCAATATAAAATAGACCAGTCGCGATGACTGGTCTATTATTGTGTATTAGGTTATCCACCAAGTTATGTATGGTGGAGACGGTGGGACGTGCTCTTCCATGCTTTCGTCATGGCACTGACTATCTCTTAGACCAAGCTCGAATCTTTATAAACTTGGTCCCCTGGCGTCTTATGGACAATCTATATTTACCTAGATGCTAGGTAGCATTGCCCATCCTAGTACTACCAGAAGTTTGGCAGCCTATAAGTCGATACACGGCTGTTGGATTACTCCACATACCGCTCGGGATTGCCGTGTCACACAAGGTGAGGTAGGTTTCCCCGATAAAGCCAGGTTTTCACTTATGAGTTACCCCATAAGGCGACTAATACTTAATCGAACCCACGTCCAGAGATATCGGCACTTAAGCATCTACGAGTGTAGTCGATATATTCGTATTTCGCGAGTTACTCGGCCTATCGACTGGCTTTGTAATCGCTAGTCTGATTGTTCTCTTCCTTCGCCTTCAGACAGCAGGCAACCGGCGTATCCCACTCAAGTGAGCCCCTGACCCTACCACGTGGGCGATGGAGGAAGGAGCAGCTTAGTGCTTATTAGGCAGCTAAAGCTAAGTTATTGTTAGATTTGCCAGTTATTATTGGCGTGGCGTTATTTACGAGCTCGCCGACTCGACTCGCAGCCTAAGCTCGAACTATCCCTGTCGAATCCGTAACGTCCCCATGTTAGTATAGGAACTAGGAAATAGTTTTTTACTTAGCTACTATTCAGATGTAATGTTCGTCGCTTATCAGTTCCCTTGCGACATCTTTATTATAGCAAAATTAGAGGAAAAGACAAATGTGATGTTTTGGTTCTTTTTACATTTTTTGTCTTTCTCGGAATGCACGCTCAATATCACGTTTTGCTTCTTTTTTCTTCAAGTCTTCTCGCTTGTCGTATTTCTTCTTCCCTTTTGCAAGTGCCAACTCGACCTTTGCATAACCATCTTTTAAATAAATTTTTAATGGAACAAGCGAATAACCGGATTCTTTCGTTTCACCAATTAATTTACTAATTTCTTTTCGGTGAAGTAGTAGCTTTCGTGTCCGTAATGGATCATGATTGTACCGGTTTCCCTGTTCATATGGGCTTATGTGCATATTGTGTAGAAATACTTCACCTTTCTCAATTCGGGCATATGCATCCTTTAAGTTTGCACGACCAGCACGAATCGACTTAATTTCAGTACCTTGTAAAACAATACCTGCTTCATACCTTTCCTCGATAAAATAATCGTGAAATGCTTTTTTATTTTGGGCAACGATTTTTCCTTTTCCTTTTGGCATAGAACATTCCCCCAGTGAACTTTAATTTTAACAAAAATTCAGAGGAAAATCAATTTTGCCTGGGAAATTCTGTGATTTACTCAAGATGTTTTTATATACCGTTTAAAGAGAATTGGATTTTATTTCATTTGTATATGTTAAGATTTTTTTAATTCGGATAATAGACCATATTCAAACATCAATCATTCTCCAAGGGTGACCAAATAAAACAATTGATTATTTTTTAATAGGTAGCTGATTTTTCGTTAATTTTTTACGACTTTTTTTCGATATATAAAAATGAACCTTATACAACTTTCATTTATATGGTGATACTAACGTTTGTTTATTATTTGTTGTTTATGCGTGATGAACAAAGAATCTAGTCTGTTTGAAAAAGTTATACTCATATGCTTATTACTACGATAGGGAACATACTAGTTTTACTTTATTCCATATTTAGTTGAAGTTGTCTTTCCTTGTATTTAACCATTAACATGAAAATAGCCCCGTGTAAAAAACTGAATCACGAGGCTTTAGCGAATAAAATCTATCTCCGTTTTCCTTCCCGTTTTGCTTTCGGGGCATTTTCATAAAACTTCTTTTTCTTTCTCGGCTTTTTGTCTGGTCTTGCGTTCCCGTTCTTGTCGACATTTTTCGGTTTTTTATCCGGATTTGCGACAACGACTTTCGGTGCTGCCTTCCGCTCCACTCGTCTTGTTCCCTTCATACCAACCACTTCAAAATCGATGGAACGTTCATCTTTATTTACGTTAATGACACGAACAGTAATCTCATCGCCAATCCGGAAGACATTCCCGGTTCTTTCTCCAATCATCGCATATTGACGTTCATCATAATGATAATAATCATCGGTCAAATAGCTGACATGAACGAGCCCTTCTATCGTATTCGGCAACTCGACAAAGATTCCAAAGTTTGTTACAGAACTAATAATCCCGTCAAACTCTTCCCCAATTTTATCCATCATATATTCCGTTTTCTTCAATTCATCTGTTTCTCGTTCTGCATCGACTGCTCGGCGTTCTCGTTTTGATGTATGTTCTGCAATTTCATCTAACATTGCATTCCATCTCGCCTGTGTACCTTCATCGATTTCTCCATTGATTAAATATGTTCGAATTAATCGATGAACAATTAAATCCGGATAACGGCGAATTGGTGAAGTAAAATGCGTATAGTATTCTGTCGATAACCCAAAGTGACCTAAGTTTTCCGGATAATATTTTGCCTGTTGCATCGAGCGTAACATGACGGTATTCACAACCATCTCTTCCGGTTTTCCACGTACTTCATCTAAAATTTCCTGTAAAGCCCGAGGATGAACGGAATTTGCTTTTCCACGAACAATCAACCCAAAGTTCGTAATAAATTCAAAAAATCGTTGTAACTTGTCTTCTTTCGGATCTTCGTGAATTCGGTAAATGAATGGAAGTTCTAACCAGTGCATATGTTCCGCAACCGTTTCATTCGCCGCTAGCATAAACTCCTCTATAAGTCGCTCGGCAACAGATCGCTCACGAATGACGACATCTGTCGGGTGACCTTCTTCATCAACTAATACTTTTGCTTCTTTAAAATCAAAATCAATCGCCCCACGGTTCATCCGTTTATGACGTAAAATCGATGCTAACTCTTCCATCACTTCAAACATCGGAACAAGTTTCTCGTACCGTTGCCGCACTTCTTCATCTTTATCAACTAAAATTTTATTCACATCTGAATACGTCATCCGCTCCGTTGTCTTAATAACACTTTGAAAAATTTCATGACTAACGACCGTTCCATGCTCGTCAATTTCCATTTCACACGATAATGTTAGACGGTCAACTTGTGGATTTAAGGAACAAATGCCATTTGACAATCGGTGTGGAATCATTGGGATTACTCGATCTACTAAATACACGCTTGTACCGCGTTCAAATGCTTCCTTATCTATCGGACTTCCTTCTGTGACATAATAACTAACATCCGCAATATGTACACCTAACTTATAATTCCCATTTTCAAGCTTTGTCACGGTCACGGCATCATCCAAATCTTTTGCATCCGCCCCGTCAATCGTAACAATCACTTGATCACGAAGATCGCGGCGGTTTTTTAATTCACTCGGATCAATTTCATCTGGCGTCGATTGCGCCTGTTCCATCACCTCATCTGGAAATTCCAGTGGTAAGTCATGTTGATAAATAATCGATAAAATATCAACACCTGGATCATTTTTATGACCTAGTATTTGAATAACTTCTCCTTCTGCACTCATTCTACCTTCAGGATAAACCGTAATATTCACGACTACTTTATGTCCTTCAACTGCTCCCATCGACGCTTGTTTCGGGATAAAAATATCACCATTGAACTTTTTATCATCTGGAATCACAAAACCGAAATTCATACTTTGTGTATATGTACCGACAATTTGTTTCGTTCCCCGTTCTAAAATTCGAATAATCGTCCCTTCTCGTCTTGCTCCCGAGCTTTCTTTCGTCACACGTGCAAGAACGATATCCCCATTTAGAGCTGTATTTGTTTCACCGGGTGGAATAAAAATATCATCCATCCCTGGTTCATCCGGTACAACAAATGCAAAACCTTTCGCATGACCAGATACTCGACCACGAACAAGACTCATTTTTTCCGGAAGTCCGTAACGATTACTTCTCGTCCGAACGACAAGTCCTTTTTCCTCCATATACACAAGTGTTTTTACAAAATCTTTGAACTCACTCGAATCTTGTATTCCTAAAGCTTCTTCTAATTCACTAACCGTCAATGGTTTATACGCTTCTTCTTTCATATATTCGAGTAATTTTTCTACTAAAACTTGTTGTTCCATAGAAAAAACCTCCTTTCTTTTATAACAAATGTCCCGTTAAGTAGTCTTTCCAATCTTATGTAGAATAAAAACCTTCGTTACGAGGCATTGTTTCTTAAAAACCTTTCACCCTTAGTCTTTCCAATCTAAGCTATTTAAAAACTGTAGGATATCTTTATGAAGTTGATCTCTTTCTTTATCTAATGTAATGACATGTCCTGATTCCTCATACATTTTTATCGATTTCTCTATTGACTCCACTTCATTATAAATAATATTTGCACTATCAATATTGACCATTTGATCTTTTTTTGCTTGTACAATAAAGATAGGTGCGTAAATCATTTCGATATTCTGTTTCACTTCATTCATTAAAAGTTTGTTATCCTTTAAAAGTAGTTTTAAATCTTGAGAATCAAATGCGCTCATTTCTTTTTCGATTTGTTCTTTCGTTTTTCCTTCTTTTTCCTTATATTCTCTTGCAAATTGTAAAACGCCATGATAAAGAGCATCTTCATTTTTAAAGTACATCGGTGCACACATAGGGACAATCCCTTTTACTGGCATGGAATACCCTAACTTTAACGTAAAGAGGCCACCAAGTGATAGGCCAGCAACAGCAATTTCATCATGTCCCATATTTTTCAGATCTTTATATGCTTGAACAACATCATCCCACCAATCAGAGGGATTAAATTTTAATAATTCTTCTGGTGCTTCTCCATGTCCGCGATAAATCGGAGCATGACAAGTATAACCTTCTTTCTCTAAAAACCGGCCTAACATCCGTACATCTGCACTATTTCCTGTAAAGCCGTGCAGCAATAATACAGCTCTTGGCCCGCGGTGAAATGTAAATGGTTTTGGTGCAATCATTTTCAAGATAACTCTTCCTCTCTATAACACAACTATCCATATTTTTCTCGAAAAACAAAAGATTAAACGTATTCGATTGTACGATTTTCCACATTTAAGTGAATGAATTTCTAAGTTCAGCTTACAAAAACAGAGAGGAAATGTAAAACAATGTGCTAAGTTTCGCAAATTATTATAGAGGAATTTTTTCCCAATAATAAACGACAAAAAAACCTGACCCGATATGGCCAGGATTCCTTTGAATGATTAAAAATTAAAGTATGCTATCAGAATCGTAATCACGAAAAAGAGAACAGATAAAACGATGGTAATTCGTTGTAAAACTAAATCCATTCCACGTGCTTTTTGTTTACCAAATAATTGTTCAGCACCACCAGAAATAGCACCAGACAAACCGGCACTTTTACCGGATTGAAGCAAAACAACCGTAATTAAAGCAAGACAGTCAATCACTAATAATACGATTAAAAACGTATGCACGAGCCTACCTCCTAAAGGAAAACGTAACTAGTATTAATTTATCACAAAAAAAGGATAAAAACAATTGTCCCCTTTTTGAAGTTTACAAGGATTTCTTTTGAGATGCTCACTATTTAGCTAACAAGATCTCGTCTCGCATAACAAATACAACCGACGACTATAGCAATGACCGATCCAATGAGAAGGGAAGAAATTGGGAATAGTGCAAACTTCTCGATTGGGATGTAAGCCCGAAATAAAAAAATAAACGCACCTTAATGGTACGTACTACAAATAACCGTAAAACCATGATTTTTTTATCAGATTTACGGTTATTTTACACATTCTGCTTGGATTGTTTTTGACCAAGGCAAATAGTTGTTTATAATTTCTGGGTTTCTATGGATATCCAAATTTGGTAGTTCTTTCAGTATCCTTACTAGATACTGGTAGAAATCTATCCCATTCGCTTTAGCTGTTTCTGCGATACTAAGGCAGATTGCGTTTGCTTTTGCACCAGCTTCGCTCACGGAAAATAACCAGTTTTTTCGACCAATTACATTCGGGCGGATGGCATTTTCGGCGGGATTGTTATCAATCTCTATTCGGCCATCATTCAAGAATGCTTTTAATCCGTTCGCTCTATTTAGCGTGTATTCAGCTGCTTTAGCGAGTGCATTTTTCCCGTAAAATGGTGATTTTTCAACCCAGGAAAGAAACTTATCAACTAACGGTTTCGAGTACTTTTTGCGATTTTTCCTTCGTTTACTTGGGGATAAGTGCTTAAATTCCCTTTCAAGGCGAAATAAATCATCGCAGTATTTTACACCAATTCGTCCGTTTTTACTGTCTGCTTTTAACCAATAACGTCTAACATGAGCCCAACAATTGGCAAAGGTAATCCCTTCAATTTTGTCATATGCTGAGTAACCATCACAGACAATCGTTCCTGAATAATTTTCAATAAAGCCTTCAAGAACAGATCGAGCTCGTGATAATGAACTTTGAAACAGAACGATAGTTGGACCTTGACTAGGTACACTTCGATAAACCCAGTTATAAGCGTTAGATTGGCCAGGTTTTCCATCCGATCGATTGATAACTTGTCCATAAGTTTCATCGACGTGTAAAATGGACTTTTTTAGCATGATGTTTTTCATTCGCTCATATATAGGCAAAAGCCAGTCATGTGATGCCCGAATAACCCAATTAGAAAGATTTTTATCATTTGTATTTAATCCATAACGATCCCATTCCTTTACTTGCCGGTAAAGGGGTAAGTATTGAACGAATTTATCATAAATAACCTTGGCAAGAACACTCGGACCAGCAATGCTTCGTTGAATCGGAGGCTGAGGTGATTTGCCACGTTTAATTTGTGCCTTTTGGGATAAATCGGCTTTGCAGTTTCTACATTCATATGCATGTTCAATATGTTGAATTTTTTCCATTCTTGCAGGTATGAATTCAGCCTCTTCACGGACAATTGTCGTACCTATTTCAGTCATCTGACACTGACAACAATCACAAATCGTATTATCCGGATGATAATGAATGGTCTTTACTTCAATATTTTCATGTAATGAATCATTCCGTTTTTTATTCTGAACTTTGCGTACAACAGTGTAAGAAATCGTTTGTTGGCTTTGTTCTTCTGTGTGCTCAGATTCATTAAAAGACGAATCATCTTCGAATAATGAAATTTGCTTATCATCATGTGCATTATATTTCGTTTTCTCTGTTTTTGATCCATATAAAAGTTTCGTTAAATAGCGAACTTGCTCAGTTAGTGATTCTATCTGTTTGGATAATGCTTCATTTTGTTGATTAGAATGAGCTAATTGTTCTTCAAGAAGCCGAATTAATTTCTCGTATTGATTCTGATTATTAGACGAAGCATTAACCACAAGACTCACCACTTTTCGTTCAAATAAGATAATATTAGTATAGCATCTTGAACGTAATGAAAATAGCTTTATTTCAACTTTAATAGAGTTAAAATTGTCCTTTTTGAGATGGTTGAATGGCTTTTGGCTGCTGAATGCATAACCCTTCTAATAACCAGCGTAGTTCTTGTTGGGATAGATTTCGTACTTCCTTTTCGTTTCTGGGCCATTGAAGTTTTCCATTATCTAATCGCTTATAAAGCATGGCAAAGCCGTCACCGTCAAAATATAAACATTTATAGCGATCTTTACTCCACCCAGAAAACAAGAAAATTGAATCACCATAAGGATCCAGTTCAAAAGAATCCTGAATTAGTGTAGCTAATCCATCTATTCCTTTTCTCATATCTGTCTTACCACAGATAATATAGATATTTTTCACACTCGAGTAATCATGTCTCATAAATCTTTCAACTCCCTCATGACAGTTTGAATGATGTGCTCATCAATACCGTTGGAGAAGGAGATTTCAACTTTACCAAACTTAATTGTACAAGTTGAATTCGAAGAGGAGACAGTTGATTTTGTGATTGGAGTATTTTCTGTATTGGAATGCAATGTTACGGGGACAATAGTTAATTTTTGTTCTGGCATATGAAAAGCACCTCCTTTGATTGATAAGTCAATCTTAACAAGAGGTGCTGTTGAATTATATGCGTTGTTTGAATGGGGGCTTACTTTTCAAGTGGCTGGAAAGAAAATAACTCCAAAATTACTTGCTGAAGCGTTACGTACTTTGCCAAAAGAAAAGTGTAAAACCGTTCTACTATACTATTTTTTTAAGAAATCAGATGTAGAAATAGCTGAACTACTCGATATTCCACGTAGTACTGTTCAGTATAGGCGGACAAGCTCTTTTAAAAGGTTAAAACGATTTTTGGAGGAACATGCAGATGAATGGGATGATTAATTATAATGTTGAAAACAGTGAATGTGGTTTATTACCGTATCCAATTATTTTAGCTGCAAATAAGGGTGATCCAGAAGCCATGAAAGTAGTTGTTCTGCATTATAAAAGCTACATGACAAGCTTATCTATGCGTAAACTCCGTGATGAACAAGGAAATACTTATTGGGGCAGCGATGTAGATACACACGAACGCTTACGAGCAAAGCTTATGCAATCTATTTTGGCTTTCAAGATTTGATGAAATAATGGTTAGATTTTCCCTTTCATAAATAATAATTTTTTCTTTTTTAAAACGTTGAGTAATATTTGTTAAAAACAAAAGGTATATAATATAAACAAAACAGCTATTAATCAGCGGTTTTGTTTATATTATTATAAGTCTAAGGCACTTAATAAATTACTACTTGTCACTTACGGTTTATATTTCACATTGTCATTATACGGTGGATCTAGTTCTAAAGAGTTTTCTTCATCTATAATACTCAAAAACATTCTATCAAATTGTATAGATTCATTTTTTCTATGAGTCCACAAATAGTAATGATAAATATACATATGTTGTGGATCATCATGAAATTTTACAATGAGTTGATAACCACCCATTTTATAATCTTTAAAGGCATTTAGACTTTCGATCTTATCTCTATTGGTATCTTGTTTTATCAAGTACTCGTCAAATTTTTTAAATGCTAATTTTTTTTGTATCGGGTAATAAAAAATCAAAAAAAAGGATATCGCAAATATAAATAAAATTATCATAATCATTACCTTCTTAGGTTTCAATGTTTTCTCTGAAGTATTTTACTCTCTTCTATTCTTTTAATAGGTCTTTTTATGACTTAAATTGTGAATAGTTTTTGGCAAATCGTAAGGCATTCTATATCCTATCGTTGGTCCATTAGCCTCTTTAGTACTTGGACCATAATAATATCCTTGCCAAACTAATTTAGAACAATAAGTTACACTTGTACTAGCGAGATTACCGGTTATTTTATATTCAGCATTTGAATTAAGATAAGTGTTTTCTGTCCACTTTGCAGCAGCACTGGCCTTTGTCGCACTCTTATGTCTATATACCTTTGTCCATGATGATTTGGTTTTATTTGTATAGTTTTTATGCCAGTTTGATAGAGATATTTTAACAGGTTTTTTTCCTTTCCCGGCAATATGCAATATATAACTCTTGCTGGTAGCAATTCCAGCATGGCCTGCAATCCCTGCTGATGACGTACCATTTGTAATAACTACGTCTCCTCTTTTCATGGTAAAACTACTAAATGGTTCTACGGAGTCGGACGAATATACTTCTTCAAATTCAGAAGAATCTTCAAGGAGATTTTCTAATTCTTTAGATGCATTAACTAATTCTACCCACTCTTCATAAGTAACATCTTCTCCTAGTATACCTTCATCTTGATATCCTTTATACTCCTCAAATGATAAATTTGTGTCAGATGAATCATTTTTATCATAAGCTTGAATCCCACTTTGGAACATGGTAACCGACAATACTAGTGCAAGAGCTAACAAACTGATTACTTTAAATAAATGTTTCACACTAAATACCTCTTTTTTAATATTTGGAATTTTTATGCGATATCCCTTAATTCCATATAATAATAAATCAAATTCCAGACATTCCTGCAATTATTATAAAAGTTGTCCAAAGAAAGCCACCAATCAATATAATAGAAGTCATTATCCCAAACACTGACAAACCAGACCTTGATTCTCCGTTTACTCTTGTTTTCCTCTTAATTGCAAAGACTAAAAAAACGATACCCATCAATCCAAGAAAGTAAGTAAAAACAACTCCAACCCAATACCAAGTAAAATCATTTCCCCAGTATGCCATACTTTGAAATGCACTACTCATTAAAAATACACCTATTGCACATAATAGTGATAAAAACATTAAAAATTCTTTTTTTATGAAATTCATAGATAACCTCCTTTTGGTTTTAATATCTATTAGATTATTCCATATAGAATATTTCGAGTTTATATTCTTTGAAAATTCTATACGGCAATCTATTCTTAGCTAAAGAAACCCAATAATCAGCCCCAATTTCACATTTAAATACATACTTTGAAGTTGCATTAACGAAATTGTACTATAAACATGTAGTGCAGTCTAGGGATAGTTCAAACATTATAGTAGATTCACAATCCTTTTTTAATCTGACTTATTATTTCGACGGAAGGTTTCTGTTAATTTTTGTAATTAATAATACATAAAAATTCCTGTTCGAGATTTATTCCAGTTCTAACTTTCACTGAAGATATTGCAAATATCCCTATTTTTAAACATACAAATCATTTTAACTCAAGTAATTATTTAAGCAGTTAAAATGTATAGTTTTATAATTTCACATAGATACTAACACCTTAGAATATAGTCATAGTTTGATATCTAAGGTGTTTTATATTTAAGAATAGGAATTGTATGTTAATAAGCATTAATAGAAAAGAGGAGTAGTATGAAGAAAATACTAACAACCTTACTGTTCAATATTATTTTTAAAAAGTATATGGTATCTAATTTCCATTTTACTTGACTTGTATCAAATATTTTTATAATAAATAAAGCAACTTTGTTCTTTAGAACTACAAATATATAGTTCAATACTGATGTACAGTCTATATAATTTACTGTTTAATGTACAACTTGAATTTTTAAACGAATTGAAGTATATAAGAACTTCATTTTAATCAATATTTTATTTTTACAAACAGCTAACTTTGTTCAGTTGTTTTTTTTGTTAGAAATCTTTGGCATTTCCCCAAAAAAATTGTTGAAGGATATGAAAGGGGAAATCCTCACCCATCTTTGCAGTGGTGAAGGGAGATGTCATGTATGATCGAACTAAACCGTACCGAATGGCAAATACGCTGTGCTTTTAATGCTTTTTGTAAACGAGTGCTGGAGAATGAAGCAACTAACATCTATAGAGAACGTAAAAAGCGACAATCGAAAGAAATGGTGTTTTCTGACTTAACGCCACAAGAAGAAAAACAGCTTTATACTTTAGATGAGCAAGACAAAGATAAAGCACAAGGGTTTCAAGTGGCATACGTCGAAACTTCTTGCGGAAGCCATGCGGACATTGCCAGAAGAAAAACGTACTGCTGTCCTGCTATACTATTTTTTCAACCTGTCTGATGTGGAAATCGGTAAATTATTCGGAATTCCACGTAGCACCGTACAGTACAGGCGGAAAAGTTCTTTCGAGATTTTAAAACGATTTTTGGAGGAACATGCACATGAATGGGATGATTAATTCTAACACCGAAAACAATGAGCGTGGTTTATTACCGTATCCAATTATTTTAGCTGCAAATAAGGGTGAAGCTGAAGCAATGAAAATAGTAATTCAACATTATGGAAACTATACCGCCAGCTTATCCATGCGTAAACTTCGTGATGAGCAAGGAAACACCTATTGGGGCATGGATGAGGATATACGTGATCGCTTACGTTCCAAACTTATGCAATCTATTTTGTCTTTTCAGATTTGATGTAGTTAATCATTAAGATTTCCCCTTTCATTCTATTTATCTCTGTTCTTTGACAAAGAAAACATGGAAGATAACGCCATGTATTATAACAAAAAATCAGATACGTTCTGCTGATGATAAGCTGTCTGACAGGTACGCCATGACTTCCAATGTAGGAACGAGCGAATCATACTTTGTCTCATGTAATCGTGGTGGATTGCTAGCAATGACCCATCAGTAAGGATAATGATACTCCCCTATCGTCATGGTTCGAGCGTTCAAAGCGTCGCAGGCTATGAGTAGGGCTGGAAGAAATACTTGCAGGGGTGAAATTCCCGTGGAGCTGTACCAACAGCCGTCTGATTTTAAAATGTTCTATAAGGAGGTTGTAACATGGTGACTTTGGAAGCATTGGAACAAATGTATCAGGAAGATAAAGCAACCGCCAGAGCAAAAAGCCTCGTAGACATTCGACATATTAACATTGATACCAATTTACCTGCTTTAGAACGATTGGAAAAGTATCTTTTAAACATCCAAAATCCGTATTTTTTTTTCATGTGGTGATGTTTCTGTTCATGTTTGTTTTTCAGATAAAGGAAATGATTTATCAACGCTACTAAAACACTACTTTTCAAGCTATAATCACTGAGTTAATGCGTGATATATGGTATAATTAAAGTGTGATTATAGAGGATTGGAGGAACATGAAACACCTAAAAAATCGTACTAAAGCACAACGCCACAAACAATGGAAGGTTGCTGTTTATATTCGTTTATCCAGAGATGATGGTAATGACGAATCATTAAGTGTGACCAACCAGCGGAAAATCATTCATGAATATCTGGAACACTCGTTTATTGAAGAATATTCTATTGTTGACTACTATGTAGATGATGGACTTTCAGGAACAACAGATTATGAAAGAGTAGATTTTCAGCGCATGATACAAGACGTGGAAGCAGGTATTGTCAACTGTATTATTTGTAAGACACTTGCTAGAGCATTTCGTAACTATTCAGATCAGGGATACTTTTTGGAAAGAATTTTTCCTTCGTATGGACCACGCAAAAAGGGGGCGGTTTAAATAATCCCTATTTAAAAACATTCTTGAAGCATAAAAATATTAAAACGCTTGATCGTGGGCTTCTTCTTGAATTAGTAGATAAGATTTTCATTCATGAAAATAACAAAATCACGATTCAATTTAATTTTGCAGATCAGCACAAACACATTTTAAGTTTTATTCATGAAAACAAAAAGCAACGCATGACATCTCAAAACCAAGTCATGTAGTATGTTGACTTGGTTTTCATCCTTCTTCATAAATTCTTCTATATTTACATGCACCATTCGGACCAATAAAACCAAAGATTTCACCTTCATCGACTTGAAAATTGACATCGTCTAAAGCAGTAAAACGACCAAATTTTTTAGTTAAATGATTGGTCTGTAGAATACTCATCGCTATCCTCTCCTTTTTTGGGTGTGATCGATCGGTCATTGAACTGATATCGCTGATTGGCGTATCCAAGACTACCGATATTCACACTAGGAACTGTTGAAGCTCCCTTTTTGCTGATGTTTCCTCTTCACTATTGAAGTGGAAATTACTGAAACTTTTTGTCTGATGAATCACTATTGAGTACGTTTTTAAATATGAACTTCTATATATTTCATAATATATCCAAAACAAGCGTCCCACAACTTAATGTTGAAATACTTTAATTGTTGTATTTCATATAAGAAAGGATGAAAAGGAGCGTTCAAATCTTGTTTTTTTGGCTTATGAATGCTCCTCTAATTTTTATGTAGTTACAACTATATCAAATATCCTGTTATTTATTATCTTCAACCCTTGCCTTTCCTTCTTCTGTATACGCAAAATCCCTGGTCATCTTTTTAATTTGATCAACTTTTCGAAAACGTAATGCTGACCAATCTTCGTCAATCGCTACTTGCCGAACAGGTTCATAGCCTACTTCTGCCAATAATGGTGCCACAGTATCTCGACTACAATCAGATCCTTTGTACGTCTTTGATGACTTTTTTGGATAACATAGCCACACCAATCCATTCTCGCTTACGTAGTTGATTGCCCTTTTTGCCATCGTTCTAATTTCTTCATTAGAGGTCCCGAAAACTTGAATAAATTCATATGTATTCTCCATAATCTCCTGGTCTACACGTCCGGTAAAATTCCGAATTACTTCTTCATATGATTTTGGTGCTTGTAATATTAGTACAGGTTGTCCCTTATCTTTAAATTGTAATTTTTTTATTATCGGATGGTTTTCTTTCATTTTCATTCTCCTTTCTGTTTTTAAATACAAACTCGAAATAGTGATTGATGAATGGGACAACCTCTTGATTAGCAATCATCTCATCGAATTGTTCTTGATTAACCCACTTCGCATTGAATACTTCCTCTTTTTGAAGTATTAAGTCTTCAATATTGGCATTTTGTTGGAAATGCCATAAATCATAATGAGTGTCTCCCCTCGTCTCCTGGTGAATGATTTTCCCACTATTTGGATGAAGGGCAAGTCCAATTTCTTCTTTTATTTCACGGAGAATGCCTTGCAAACTCGTTTCACCTGCTAGGACAGAACCTCCATTACATTCCCAAAGCTGGCCATATCGCTTCATCGGATGACGTTTTGATATTAATACTTCGCCTTTATCATTCTCGATAATCGCATGAACAACTAGGTGAAAGTGTCCCTCTTGTAATGGTACACCCCTTTGATGGGTATTACCTATTTGCTTCCGAATACTATCGTATAGATCCCATAATTCCAATACCAATCACCTCTGATTTAACAATAAAATTATCGGAAATTTAGATTTGATTTGAGTTTGCAGGTATCCACAAGTACATTTGTGGTACCTGCTGCTTTATTCAAGTGTAATCCATTTTTTAACTGTCAAAAATTACTTTACCATTAATTGTGATACGGGACTACGGTATATTTGCCTATCGTATACACTATTCGTACGAACATCACCACACCTAATTATTTCTTTTTCTTTCGGTAAATAAACATGATAACTAACCCCGATAGTGCCATTTTTATTACCTCCTACTAAAATATCTAGGTGGTATCTTTCTCCACCCATAAAATTGAACTACCTCTTTGAATGATATAAATCATCATTATTCCCACCTTTCATCTTTTTTCATAACAAATAATTAATAGCGGATATACTTTGCCGCATGCTCCCTAGATTCCTCAAATAACTTCTCTACTCGCTGGTCATTCAGTACCTTTTCAAGCGTAATTTCCCTTTTATTAATTGTAATTGTAAGAAACAAAATATTTATCGTCATAAAGTTCACCTCCTTATCTGGTGATTCTAAATCTTCAACCCTTGAAACTCTCTTATCATCATTTGTCATCACACCCTTTTCATCATTTTAAAAAACTAACCTAAATAATCGGACATACGATTTCGATTCTTTTCATATAGCTTTTCAACTTGTTCATTATGAAGTTCTTCTTCAAGAGAAAACTCTCTTCTTTTTAGTGTAATACTAAAAAACAATATATTGATCGTCATGTGCAAATTCACCTCCATTCATATATGCAAAAGCATAAAAAAGCCACAAGGATACTGCTCCCTGCGGCTGAAAAAAGGCACAAAAATACCGCAGGACACGATTCTCCCTGCGGCATGAGTATGCTTTAATTAACAAAAAAACTTAAGCAATCCATTCCGATTCGGTCGAATGCGTAATATTACTATTCAAAATTGTTCTTGTGTATACACGATTGTTAAGCATCATCATTTCATTCGACCTCCTTAAGATTTTTTTCTTACAGTGGTAATTATATCCATTGAGGAGTGGTTTGTAAACATATTTTTTGCCTAATTTTAAAAAAATTTTATAAATTACTCTAGAATAGGTAAATGAAGGCAGTATCTACTATTTGAGTTCCCGCCACGTCCGAAGATGACGTTTATTTTTCCGAAGTTTCGACTTATATTTCCGAAGTTGAGTTGTTTTTTCCGAAGTTGAGTGTGAAGTTCCGAAGATAAGGTCCTTTTTCCGAAAATGAGTGTGAAGTTCCGAAGATGTGCTCCTTTTCCGGCTATTCCACTCAAAGAAAAAAGACCACCCACTAATTACAGCGGGTAGTCTATCTTCTAATTATCTTAAGTTATAGAATGTTTTTGCTCCAAGGTATTGAGAAGTGTCTCCAAGTTGGTCTTCAATGCGAAGTAATTGGTTATATTTCGCAACACGGTCTGTACGAGATGGCGCACCTGTTTTGATTTGTCCAGCGTTTGTTGCAACTGCGATGTCTGCAATTGTTGTATCTTCTGTTTCACCAGAACGGTGGGATACAACTGCTGTGTATCCAGCGCGTTTTGCCATTTCAATTGCATCAAATGTTTCAGTTAATGTACCAATTTGGTTAACTTTAATAAGAATTGAGTTTGCAATTCCTTTTTCAATACCTGTAGCAAGTTTTTCAGTGTTTGTAACGAATAAGTCGTCTCCTACTAATTGAACTTTCTTACCTAGGCGTTCAGTTAATAATTTGAAACCTTCCCAGTCATTTTCATCTAAACCATCTTCAATTGAAACGATTGGGTATTTGTTGCAAAGATCTTCATAGAAGTCAACCATTTCTGTAGATGTACGAACAACGCCTTCACCTGGTAAGTGATATTTTCCGTCTTCTTTATTAAATAATTCAGAAGCTGCAACGTCCATTGCAAGACGAACTTCTTCACCTGGTTTGTATCCTGCTTTTTCAATTGCTTCAATAATAATTCCTAACGCTTCTTCGTTTGATTTTAAGCTTGGAGCGAATCCACCTTCGTCACCTACAGAAGTGTTGTATCCTTTTTCTTTTAATACAGAACGTAGGTTATGGAAGATTTCAGCACACATACGTAAAGCTTCACGGAAGTTTGGTGCACCAACTGGCATTACCATGAATTCTTGAATATCAACAGTACTGTCAGCATGAGCACCACCGTTTAAGATGTTCATCATTGGGACTGGAAGTTGTTTTGCATTGAATCCACCAAGATATTGATATAATTCAATTCCAAGGAAGTCGCTAGCAGCACGAGCAACAGCTAAAGATACACCAAGAATGGCGTTAGCACCTAATTTTCCTTTATTAGGAGTTCCATCTAATTCAATCATTGCATGGTCAATTGCTACTTGATCCATTACGTTGAAACCAATAATTTCTGGAGCAATTAATTCATTTACGTTTTCTACAGCTTTTAAAACACCTTTACCTAAATAACGGTTTTTATCGCCATCACGTAATTCAACTGCTTCATATTCACCAGTAGAAGCACCACTTGGAACTAATGCACGACCAAATGCGCCTGATTCTGTTAAAACTTCTACTTCTACAGTTGGGTTACCACGGGAATCTAGTACTTCGCGAGCATAAATATCAGTAATTGTTGGCATCTATAAACCTCTCCTTTTATCTTCCATTTATAAAATTTCGAAATGTTATCATAAACTTTGTTGTTTTCCTATGAGAAACAACCATCTAGATAACAACAAAATTCGTTTACAACTGACAAAATCTTATTTCTCGATGATCGATTCACCAGTCATTTCTTCTGGTTTTGGTATTCCTACCATTTCTAAAATCGTAGGGGCTAAATCACCTAATTTACCATCTGTACGTAATTTAACATTCTTATCTGTTACAATGACTGGTACTGGATTTGTTGTATGAGCAGTCATTGGTTTACCTTCTAAAGTAATCACTTCTTCTGAGTTACCGTGGTCAGCAGTTATAATGGCTCTACCACCTTTTTCAAGAATTAAATCAACTACTCTACCTAAGCACTCATCGACTGCTTCAATTGCTTTAATTGTTGGCTCTAACTTACCAGAGTGTCCAACCATATCTGGGTTTGCATAGTTTAAAATAATAACATCATATTTATCTGCATTAATTTGTTCAACTAATGCATCTGTCACTTCATATGCACTCATTTCTGGTTTCAAGTCATAAGTTGCCACTTTTGGTGAATTTATTAAAATGCGGTCTTCACCAGGGTTCACTTCTTCTTTACCACCATTAAAGAAATAAGTAACATGTGGATATTTTTCTGTTTCAGCAATACGTAGTTGTTTCATACCGTGTTGTGCTAACACTTCACCTAACGTATTGTCTAAGTTTACAGGTTTATAAGCAACATATCCATTAACTGTTTCACTAAAATGTGTTAAACATACGAAATGTAAATTTTTCGGGAATTTTGGTCCACGATCAAATCCGTCAAATTCTTCATTTGTGAAAATGTTAGAAATTTGGATTGCACGATCAGGTCTAAAGTTATAGAAGATAACTGCATCTTCATCTTTAATTGTTGCAACTGGTTGATCATTTTCATCTACCATAACAGAAGGAATAACGAATTCATCGTAAATTCCATTTGCATAGCTGTCATCAACTAATTGAATTGGATCCTTGTATGTTGGGCCTTCACCGTAAACCATAGCACGGTAAGATTTTTCTTCACGGTCCCAACGTTTATCTCGGTCCATCGCATAGTAACGGCCTGAGATAGTTGCAAATTGACCTACACCATATTCTTTGATTTTTTCAAGTGTTTCATTAATGTATGTTTTTGCCGTTTGCGGACCTACATCACGACCATCTAAAAATGCATGAATATAAACATTTTTTACATCTTGTTCTGCTGCTAACTTAAGTAGAGCAAACATATGATTAATATGTGAATGAACACCACCATCAGATAAAAGCCCAAAGATGTGTAAATTCGTTCCTTTTTCTTTTACATGATTCATTGCTTCGATAAATGTTGGGTTTTTAGCAAACTCACCTTCACGAATTGAAATATTTACACGAGTTAAACTTTGGTAAACAATTCGGCCAGCACCGATATTCATATGACCAACTTCAGAGTTTCCCATTTGTCCTTCAGGTAGTCCGACGAATTCACCATCTGCACGCAATGTGGAATGAGGGAATTCACGCATATAGCGATCAAAGTTTGGTTTTTTTGCTTGAATAACTGCATTACCTTTCGTTACATCGCGTAAACCAAATCCGTCTAAGATGATTAACGCAGTTGGAGATTTACTCATGATTTTCCTGCCTCCAATAATTGTAAAAATGAATTTGGGTCTAAGCTGGCTCCTCCTACTAATGCTCCATCAATATCAGATTGGCTCATTAGTTCTTCAATATTACTAGGCTTAACACTTCCGCCATATTGAATTCGTACTTGCTCAGCTGTTTCTTGTGAATATTGTTCAGCAACTGTTTCACGAATATAAGCACATACTTCATTTGCGTCTTGAGCACTTGCTGTTTTTCCTGTTCCAATTGCCCAAATTGGTTCATAAGCAATAACCACTTTTGCAACTTGTTCAGGTGATAATTCAGCTAGACCTTTTAAAGTTTGGGAATGAACAACTTGTTTCCATTGATCTGCTTCCCGCTCTTCTAATGTTTCTCCAACACACATAATCGGTGTGATTCCATGTTTAAATGCAGCATGAACCTTTTTATTTACTGTTTCGTCTGTTTCATTGAACATTTCACGACGTTCAGAATGTCCGATAATTGCATATTGGATGCCCATATCTTTTAAGGCAACTGGACTAATTTCACCAGTAAAAGCTCCTTCTTCTTCAAAATGCATATTTTGAGCACCAATACCTAAATTTGTTCCCTTTACTTCTTGAACAAGACGATCAAGGAACAGGGCAGGAGCACAAATAACAGACTCAACCGATTCTTGACTTGGAATCTTTGCTTTCACTTCATTTGTAAAATCAACGGCTTCTTGCAATGTTTTATTCATTTTCCAGTTTCCTGCTATAATCGGTTTACGCATAATACACCTTCCCTTTTTAAACTTACTAAGAAAGTAAAGTGATCATCTTTACTTTTTTAAATACGTACTACAATTACAGTACTAGCCTAGGCTTCATAACACGCATAGCTTTTTTACTTCTTCTATACTTTGGCTCTGTTACTGGGAAATGATACACAAACCCAGTAACAAAGCATGAAATTTATTCTTACTTATCGTTTAGTGCAGCGACACCTGGCAATACTTTACCTTCCATAAATTCTAGGGAAGCACCGCCGCCTGTAGAAATATGAGTCATTTTGTCTGCTAAGTGGAATTTTTCAACAGCTGCAGCAGAGTCACCGCCACCAATTACTGTTATTGCATCTTTTGCATCTGCTAAACTTTCAGCAACTGCTTTTGTTCCTTGAGCAAACTTATCAAATTCAAATACGCCCATTGGTCCGTTCCAAATAACTGTTGCAGATTTAAAAATAACTTCGCGATAAAGTTCTTGTGTTTTTGGTCCGATATCAAGAGCTTGCCAGTCAGCTGGAATTTCCTTAATATCAACTATTTTTGATTCAGCATCTTCAGCAAATTCCTTTGCTACTACAGCATCGATTGGCATATAGAAATTAACGCCTTTTTCTTTTGCTTTTTTCATAAATTGTTTAGCTAAATCAATTTTATCTTCTTCAAGTAGAGATTGTCCGATTTCATAGCCTTGAGCTTTTACAAATGTATAAGCAAGGCCACCACCAATAATTAGATTATCTACTTTTTCTAATAAGTTTTCAATAACGCCAATTTTATCTTTCACTTTTGCTCCACCAATAATGGCAGTGAAAGGACGTTTTGGATTATCTAAAGCTCCACCAAGAACTTCTAATTCTTTTTCCATTAGAAATCCAGATACAGCTGGTAAGTACTTTGCGATACCTTCTGTTGATGCATGAGCGCGGTGTGCAGAACCAAATGCATCATTTACGAAAATATCAGCGAGTTCAGCAAACGCCTTAGCTAATTCAGGATCATTTTTCGTTTCTCCTGGGTAGAAGCGAACATTTTCAAGTAAAAGAACATCGCCATTTTCCATTTTTGCGATTTCCGCTTGAACAGTTTCACCATATGCTTCGTCAACTTTACGAACGGATTTACCTAGTAATTCTGAAAGTCTTTCTCCTGCAGCTGTTAAACGCATTTCTTCTACTACTTGGCCTTTTGGTCGACCTAAATGACTTGCAAGGATTACTTTTGCACCTTGTTCTACTAAATATTGAATCGTTGGCAATGCAGCACGAATTCTCGTATCATCTGTTACTTTACCGTTTTGCATTGGCACGTTAAAATCTACCCGAACAAATACTTTTTTTCCATTAACTTCAATATCTCTAACAGTTTTTTTCGCCATTGTGCGGACCTCCCTGGTATTATCCACCATTTTTCAAATTGAAGGCTATTTGTTTCTATAGGAAAAGGGGGAGGGAATTGTAATCCCCATTCCCCCTTTAAAGGTTATAAATTCATTTAATGCCTTGGGGTCTTATCCCATTAGACAATTATTTATTAAAGACCTTTTTTAGCAATGTAGTTTACAAGATCCACTACACGATTAGAATAACCATTTTCGTTATCGTACCAAGAAAGAACTTTAACCATGTTACCTTCCATAACCATAGTAGATAAGCCATCAACAGTAGATGAAACTGTACTATGATTGTAGTCACGAGATACTAATGGTAATTCATTGTAATCAAGGATTCCTTTTAATTCGCCTTCAGCAGCTTCTTTAAATGCTGCATTTACTTCTTCAACAGTTACTTCTTTATCAAGTTCAGCAACAAGGTCAACTAAAGATACGTTCGGAGTTGGCACACGTACAGCCATACCGTTTAATTTACCTTTTAATTCAGGAAGTACTAATGCTACAGCTTTTGCCGCACCAGTAGTAGTTGGAATCATAGATTCTGCAGCCGCACGAGCACGACGGAAATCTTTATGTGGTAAATCAAGAATTTGTTGGTCGTTTGTGTATGAGTGAATTGTTGTCATCATACCACGTTTAATACCAAATTTTTCTTGTAGGACTTTAGCAAATGGTGCTAAACAGTTTGTTGTACAAGAAGCGTTTGAAATAACATGATGGTTTGCTGCATCATATTTGTCTTCGTTAACACCCATAACAATTGTAATATCTTCTTCTTTACCAGGAGCAGAGATAACTACTTTTTTCGCACCTGCTTCTAAATGTTTTGCAGCATCTGCACGTTTTACGAAGCGACCAGTTGATTCAACAACAATATCAACACCAAGTTCTTTCCAAGGTAATTGAGCTGGGTCACGTTCAGCAATTACTTTTACTCGTTGTCCTGCAACTACGAAAGAATCTCCTTCAACAGTTACATCTTCTTCTAGTGTACCGTGTACAGAGTCATATTTAAGTAAGTGAGCTAACATCTTTGCATCTGTTAAGTCATTTACTGCTACTAATTCAATTTCAGGGTTTTTTAATGCAGCTCGGAATACTAAGCGTCCAATACGTCCAAATCCGTTAATACCAACTTTTACTGCCATGTTTACTTCCTCCTTTAGAACTATGAAGAATTTTTTTATATTTAAAAGGCATTACCCTTTTAAAATCAGATTCGTTACGGCTTCATCTGTAATTAAAACCGTATTTTTTGGCGCGATTTTCATATACGCCTTAATTGCCTTCGCTTTCGATGCTCCACCAGCTACGGCAAAAATATAGGGGATATTTTGTAAATCTTCAAGTTGTAACCCGACTGTTTGCACTTTATGGACTATTTTTCCATTTTCATCAAAATAATAACCAAATGCTTCAGCAACAGCGTTACCTTCTAATATTTTTTGCATATCTTCTTCTGAGGTCATCCGTCTTTTCGCCATTGTCAGCGCATCCCCAATTCCATGGATGACGATATCCGCTGATTTAATTTTCATCAATACTTCTCGAATGGATGATTCTTGAATGAAAGATTCATACAATTCTTTTGTCACTTGATCAGGTGAGTAAAGAACCATATAGTCCCCACCACATTTAAGTGCCATTCTTTGACAAATTGTATTTGCTTGGTCTTTAATATCTGCTCCAATGCCACCCCTAGCTGGAACAAAAAGTAGGTTCTTTTTATTCAAGTCACTCGTAAAAGCATCAGCTACAGCGTTCATCGTAGAGCCACCCGTCACACTAATGATATGACCATCTTTCATAATATCTTTCATTTTTGTTACACAAGCACGACCAAGTTCAGATTTAACCCACTCAGATTCATCACTGTTACCTGTTACAACATTACAATGTTGGATATCTAGTGCAGTTGCGAGCTGTCTTTCTAATTCAGGAACACTTGAGAAACCTTTCATAATATGCTCAAGTTGGTCGAGAATTATTTTCCCCTCTTCTGTTAATCTCATACCAGATGCCGAAATTGAAACTAAATCTTGATCTTTTAAAAATTCAGTCTCACCACGCAAAACTCGCTCAGTAATTTGTAAACTTTGGGACAAGCTTCTTCTACCAACCGGTTGCATAATTTCAATGTAACGAAGAATTCGATATCTTTTTTGCATTACTTCAACTAAATCTGGAATTAACCTTTTTTGTACGTCAATAATCGACTTCATTCTCTTTTCTCCTCGCATATAGCAGGTAGGGTGGACTTTACGAAACCCTGCTTTCCATATAATGTCCCACTGTATACAAAAATAATACGGTCGAAAATAACTTTCTTTGTTGTTAATGGTCAATACGCGACCCATAAGGTTATTTTCCGTCCCACAGGTATCAAAAAAATATCTCCGTTACATATATTATGTTAGCAGAGAAATAATGGAAAATCAACCTTATATTTATTTTATTTTAGCTTTGTAAGCGCATTTTGATTACATTTTCATCAATATGTCCATACTGAACTACTTCCCCGCCAATTTCTACAACTGGAATGAACAATCCATACCGTTCAGTTAGATGGTCATCTCCGTCAATATTAATTAATTTTATGTCAAAGGATAATTCATTTTGTAATGTTCGCAATTGGTTTAATGCAATATCGCATAGGTGACATTCATCTCTTTTATATAAGATAACTTCCTGTTTCAAAACATTCTACCTTCCATTCTTTGTATTGTTCAAACGATATTTTTGTTACATATGGGGAATATTGTAGGTGTTAATTTGTATATCGCTTTCGTTTTGTTGATGATAAAATACTTAACTGCTCTCGATACTTAGTAACCGTTCTTCGGGAAATCGAAATTCCTTTTTCGACAAGCAATTGCACAATTTCCTGGTCAGAGTATGGTTTTAATTTATTTTCCTGGCTAACGATGTGGAGAATTTCCTTTTTGACAGCTTCCGTTGAAAGTAATCGTCCTACATCCTCTACTTTCGCCCGATTCGTAAATAACTTACGTAAAGGAATCGTACCAATCGGCGTTTGGACAAATTTGTTTTTCACCACTCGCGAAACCGTTGATTCGTGGACGCCGACGCGCCCAGCTATTTCCTTCATCGTCATCGGTGTCAATTCTTTTTCCACACCTAGGAAATAGGATTCTTGAAGTTCAATAATTGCCTGCATGATTTTCATCATTGTTTGTTTTCTCTGTTGAATACTTTCTTGTAACCATTGAATTTGTTGGTATTTATCCTGAACATAAGCAGTTATCTTAGAATCTGAATAAGATAATAGCTCATTGTAATACCTTTCGTTTACCTTTATATGAATATAGGAATCTTCTGCTACTTTAATATGCCAAAAATCATCACTTTTTTCAATAAAAATGTCTGGAACAATGTAATGCGTTCTCTCATTTGAAAAAAATGCACCTGGTCTAGGGTCTAGTGTTTTAACTAAATCAAATAAATGTTGGATTTTATATAATGGTATATTTGTCTCTTGGACAATTTGTTTCCAGTCTTTTTGCAAAAGTTCATGAAAGTACGAGGAGATCATATCGAGATCTTCTTGCTGCACCTCTTCTTTTCGCTTTAACTGAAGGATTATACATTCTTGTAAGTTTCTCGCTCCAATTCCAGCAGGATTTAACCCATGTAGCATCTGTAACATTTCTTCTCCAGTATGCTTTGGTATTTTTAATGTTTTACTTACTTCGTCAACAGTTATTTCTAAGTATCCATCATCATTCAAATGATTGACGAGAAATTTGAAACAAGTATATTCGTCCTTTGTTAACTTTCTTGGTAGAATTTGTTCAAGTAAGTAATCAAAAATACTCGTACTCAAGTCCGGTATTTGTAATTCTGCAAAAACTTGATTTGCTTCTTTATAGGTCATTCTATTTTTTCGACCACGAAAATCGATAGGTGTATAAACATTCATTTCAACGTCGAGTAAAGGGTTTTCTTGTGCCATATTTTCTACATAGTTAGCTAATTCCATTGATGTATATTGAAGTAGAGAAATCGCTTGAGCTAATTGCTGTGACATATTTATTTTTAGTGTTTGATTTTGCAATAAACCAAATTCTAATTTCATCTACATCTCTCCCTTATTTATATTGTAAGGGTTTTCTTTTCTATTTAAAACTAATATCGTCACAAATTAGACAAAAATATTTCCCTTTTGATTTCTTCTTGCAATAATCTTCCCTATCGCTTATAATTGTTATTGTTGTTAATTTAATCTCTTGCCCTCGTGGTGTAACGGATAACACGCAAGATTCCGGTTCTTGTACTGGGGGTTCGATTCCCTCCGAGGGCGTTTTTTGTCAACTAGACAATTTGAATAAGAATCGTAAACCCTTGATACGACTGCATTTGCGGTCGTTTTTATTTTGCCAAAACCCTAAAGAAAACTATAGAATTTGAAAAGTTTTTGCGATAATTTTGTACCGATTTGGCACATGACATACGTTACAACCCGAAGAATTTGTAGATAAATTGAGTTCACTTTTTTTATTAGTTTAATAAAAAGGATGTTAAAAAGGTGGGGATTATTGGTAAAATATAATCAGATGGAATCCTTTTCTCTTTCAATACATATTTTTTATATCATACGACAGCACACGTAAAGATGAGGTTAGATTTAATTGTATATGTTTAAAAATCGAATGGATTGGTAATAGTTGAGGAAGTACATATTTTTTCTACATATACTATTGTTTGACCTTTATTGACCTTTGATGTAAAATATACATAACTTAGATAAGACATCATTAGCGGAAACAAAAGTTCCACTAAAGGATATCCAGCAAGCGCATAAACGCTTTTACTCATGAAAACATGGCTACTAAAAGCGATTAATGCGAACAAATTATATCTTTGCTTAAAGGAGGATTATATATGAATTTAATTCCTACAGTTATTGAACAAACAAGTCGAGGGGAACGCGCTTATGATATTTACTCACGCTTACTAAAAGACCGTATCATTCTTCTCGGTGGTCAAATTGACGATAATTTAGCAAACTCCATTGTTGCTCAGTTATTATTTTTAGATGCTGAGAACCCAGAAAAAGATATTTCTCTTTACATTAATAGCCCTGGTGGTAGCGTCACAGCCGGGATGGCAATTTATGATACCATGAACTTTGTTAAAGCTGATGTACAAACGATTTGTATCGGTATGGCAGCATCAATGGGTGCTTTCCTTTTATCCTCTGGTACAAAAGGTAAACGATATGCTTTACCAAATGCTGAAGTCATGATTCACCAACCATTAGGTGGAGCTCAAGGCCAAGCAACGGAAATCGAAATTGCTGCAAGACATATTTTATACACACGTGATAAATTAAATAAAATTTTATCTGCAAACACAGGTCAACCACTTGAAATAATTGAAAAAGATACAGACCGTGATAACTTTATGACTGCTGAAAGAGCAAAAGAATACGGTTTAGTTGACCATATCATTAATCGCAATACTATTTCTAAATAATATTCAAGCACAGTAATTAACAAAATGGGCTTAGTTGAAACTTTCTTAAAAAAAGAGGCTGGGACATAACTAGCCAAAAGTAGTATATAAAAAGGTTCCAGGCAATAAAAAATTTGCTTGGAACCTTTTTTGTGGGGTTTTTCCATTTCTCGTCACTATTTTACCGCTGATGGCGGTGACTTTTCTCATATTCACCGCCATCAACGCAAAGGCTAATTCATTTTTCACTTTCTGTTTTCCTCTGACGGAAAAACGAGTGAAACCTAAATTAGCCTTCAGAAAACCGAACGCTGGTTCTACATCAATTTTACGTTTTCCGTAAATTTCACCAGTTTTCTCGTCTGAAAGCTTCGTACGTACATATTCTTTTTGGGACTCCCACTTTTCATTCATGTAGACTTTTCGGTTGTTCCCTTCTTTTGCTTTCGTGCATAAATCGCGGAGTGGACAATCCGAACAGTCCTCACACTCGTACACTTTAAATTCACGGGTGAATCCGTACCTGTCTGTTCGTTTGGAATGATGGCTAAATCGTACTTTCCGACCATTTGGGCACAGAAAAGTATCTTCGTCCTCATTATATTCCCAATTATCTACATGAAAAGCGTTGTCCTTATGCTTCTTTTTCTTCTCCTTTCGATATTGATTGTATGTAATAAGTGGCGTTCGATTTCGATTCTCGATGATATCTTCATAATTCTGTTCGCTACCATATCCTGCATCCGCGACAATGAATTCCGGAAGCTCGAAAAAGTTTTCTTCAATCGTGTCGAGAAAAGGAATTAAAGTGCGTGTATCGGTCGGGTTTGGGAAAACATCGTAAGCGAGCACATATTGACCTTCCGTCGCAATTTGGACATTGTAACCAGCTTTCAATTGACCGTTCTTCATGTAGTCGTCCTTCATGCGCATAAACGTCGCATCTGGGTCCGTCTTTGAGTAACTATTGCGATCACCGAAAATCTCCATATCGTTTTGATACTTTTGTTTGCGAGTAATGTAATCCATCCATTGCTTCCGAGATTGTATGGGTAATTTGCGTTCGGAACGGAGCTTTTTCCGTTCACTCCCAACTTCAGATACTTCAATCTTTTTATTATATTCCTCGATTTTCTCGTCTAACTTTTCGACTACTTCTTCCATTTCTTTGACGGAAAGTTCCTCTTCCTTTTCTCGCTCTATTGCTGGGATGATCTCCTTCTCTAGCAGCTCATCATACAGTTGATTGGACTTTTCAATTAGCTTATCACTATATCTTTCAATGGACTTCCGCCATACAAAGGTGAACTTATTTGCGTTTGCTTCAATTTTTGTACCATCAATAAAAATGGCTTCCTCTTCAATCAATTCCTTTTCCACGAGCTGATTTCGGAACTGGACAAAGCATTCACGTAGGATGTTTTCAATGAGTGGATTAGAACGGAAGCGATTGATGGTGCGATAGCTAGGTTCATGTCCTTGAGCTAGCCACATCATGCGGATACTATCCTGTAATAAAGCTTCTATTTTACGGCCGGAAAACACGGATTGCGTATATCCACACAAAATGACTTTCAACATCATACGAGGATGATACGCGGGACGGCCGGTTTGTCGTATGAAGTCCTCGAAAGCTTCTTCGGGAATACTCTCGACAAGATCATTGATCGCAAAAGCAATATCGTTTTCTTTCAACTTAATTTCTAAATTTAGCGGTAAAACTACTTGATTCATGTTATAATGTTTAAACATAAGGGCACCTCCAAAATTATTGTTTCGTCACTTTAATTTTATCAAAAGGTGCCCTTTTTGTTTACTAGAATTGTGACAAAAAAGGCGTTGGGTCTACACTTTTTAGTGTAAGCTCCAACGCCTTAATTTTTATTTTACTAAAGTTTTGTCCCAGTCTCTTCTTTTTGAGTTAAATAAAAAATCACTAATTATTTTCATTTTCTACAAATTTCACTAACGCATCTAACGCTTCTACTTCATCACTACCATCTGCAGTAATTTTCACTTCTTTACCAGTACCAATCGCAAGACTCATGATCCCCATAATACTTTTTGCATTGACCGTGCGATTTTCACTTACAATTGAAATATCTGATGAAAACCGGTTTGCTTCTTGAACAAACAATGCTGCTGGACGTGCTTGTAAACCGGTTTTTAATTTTACAATAACCTGTTTTTCTACCATTTTCTATTCTCCTCCTAATATTCCCTCTACAAATCTCTCAATTTATCTAAGTTGTTAAACGCTATCAAATGCGCCTTAACGTATTTGATTCATCCCCCACTAGAAGTAGGGGACTTCACTGAACAAAATCAAACGGAATACTCCGAGCATTAACTACCTTTATTCCATCAAAAATGAAGCGTTTGGCCTGCGCGAAGTTTATCAGCAATTTCGTCTATCTTTCTCAAACGGTGATTAATTCCTGATTTGCTAATGCCACCAGATACCATCTCTCCAAGTTCTTTTAGTGTTACATCTTGGTGTTCTACTCTGAGTTTCGCGATTTCCCGTAACTTATCTGGCAGTGCATCTAGACCGATTTCTTGATCAATATATTTTATATTTTCTACTTGACGAATAGCCGCACCAATTGTTTTGTTCAAATTTGCCGTCTCACAATTCACAAGGCGATTTACCGAATTTCTCATATCTCGCACAATCCGTACATCTTCAAATCGTAATAAAGCATTGTGTGCACCAACAATACTCAAAAAGTCAGATATTTTTTCGGCCTCTTTTAAATACGTAATAAATCCCTTTTTTCGTTCTAATATTTTGCTGTTTAAGGAAAAATAATTAAGTAAATCACTGAGTGCCTCGCTATGTTCTTTATACAAAGTGGATATTTCTAAATGATATGAAGAGGTTTCGGGATTATTAATCGATCCACCTGCTAAAAAAGCACCGCGTAAATACGCACGCTTACAAGATTTTGTTTGAATTAATTGTTGAGCAATTTGAGTATTGAATTTAAAATTCTCATTGATAATAAATAAATCTTCTAATATTTCTTTTCCCCGTTCAATAAGTCGAACGATATAAACATTGTTTTTCTTCAAACGCATTTTCTTACGTACAAAAAGTTCTACGTTCACTTGATAAAACTTTTTTAATAAAGAATAGATTCGACGCGCTATGGCTGCGTTTTCAGTTTGAATATCTACAATTAACCGTTGATTACTAAATGAAAGGGAACCGTTCATCCGGATCAATGCCGATAATTCTGATTTTGTACAGCCATCATCAATCGGTAAATTCGTTAATTCTTTTTTTACATCCGAGGCAAATGACAATTCCCCTAACCTCCATTCATATTACTAATACTACGATGTAAAGCCGTTTTTTGTTTCACTTTCTAATAAATTATATATTAATTGTGATAACCTTTTTGTATCATGACGTAACATTCCATCTGCAAGGGTCGCTATCGGCTCTTCAATAATCTCTATTCCCATTTCTTTCAAGTTCTCTTTATCAATTTTTACTGGATCAGCATATTCTCCCTTATATCGTAACTTAATATCATCTGGAATTTTCCCATTATTAACGATGACTTTTTGAATGGAAAACGGTTCGATATGATTATAGATTGCTTTCACATGATCACTTGCTGAAAAGCCATTTGTTTCTCCTTTTTGTGTCATGAGATTACAAATATATACTTTACTTGCTTTCGTTTCAATAATTGCGTCTCCAATTTGAGGAACAATTAAATTTGGTAAAATACTTGTGAAAAGTGAACCTGGCCCAATAACAACAAGATCTGCCTCTCTAATCGCTTGTAAAGTTTCCGGTAAAGCCCTAACCTTTCTTGGCGTTAAGAAAACACGGTTAATCTTTTTACCATAGTTAGGTATTTTTGATTCCCCGTGAATAATAACACCATCTTCCATTTCTGCATGAAGTACAACACTTTGATTCGCTGAAGGGAGAACCCGGCCTTTGACATTTAATACACGGCTCATTTCATGTATGGCATGAGCAAAATTCCCTGTAATATTTGTCATTGCTGCTAACATTAAATTTCCAAGTGAGTGACCAGACAAGTCACCATTCGTTTGAAAACGATGCTGAAAGAGTTCTTCAATTAACGGCTCAACTTCTGACAGTGCCGCCAGAACATTTCGGACATCACCAGGTGGAGGAATACGGAAATCTTCGCGTAGACGTCCCGAACTGCCGCCATCATCAGCTACTGTGACAATTGCTGTAATATCGACTGGAAATTGTTTAATACCTCGTAGTAGTACAGGTAAGCCCGTACCACCACCAATGATTACAATTCTTGGTTGTCTGATTGTCATGCTTTTTGAATCCTTTCGTTTTCAATTTCTCTATGTGAAACTTGCACTTCATAATCTTTCGCTAATTTTTCACCTAAATATTTGGATATTGCAACAGAACGGTGTTGTCCACCTGTACATCCAATGGCAATGACTAGCTGACTTTTTCCTTCACGCTTGTATAGGGGTAACATGAATGCTAGCATATCAAATAACTTCTCTAGAAATTTACTTGTGTCTGTCCACTTCATAACATACTGATATACTTCATCATCTAAGCCAGTTTTTGGTCGCATATGTTCAATATAAAACGGATTAGGTAAAAACCGAACATCAAAAACTAGATCCGCATCAATAGGGATTCCATGCTTAAATCCAAATGAGACGACATTTACTGTAAACAAGTTCTGCTTATTATTCGAAAACTCCTTCGCTATCTTTTCACGAAGTTCTTTCGGTTTTAATTGAGATGTGTTAATAATCGTTTGCGCCCTTGCCTTTAATTCCTCTAACAGCTTACGTTCAGCCCGAATTCCATCTAAAGGCAGACCTGATTTAGCAAGTGGGTGAAAACGGCGAGTTTCTTTATATCTTCTAACTAATGTTGAATCATCCGCATCTAAAAATAAAATGTGAGGTACTAACCATGAGTATTGTTGTAGTTCAGCTAGGACATGGATAAGTTGTTCAAAAAATTCCCTTCCACGTAAGTCCATAACTAACGCAACTTTGTTCATTTTATTCTTCGAGTCTCGCATTAACTCTAGAAATTTTGGCAAAAGCATTGGTGGTAAGTTGTCTACACAAAAAAAGCCTAAATCTTCAAAACTCTGGATTGCGACCGTCTTTCCTGCGCCACTCATCCCAGTAATAATTACAATTTGTAACTCATTTGTTTCATCTAACATATTTACCACCATTCCTTTACTTTATTTGCAATAAAGTTGAAAAATACTATTTGTAAAAATACCATGATAATCTATTTTATCACTGATTCTAGTCTAACTGATGTGACAATAACTGGAATTCCTTCGTATAATGAAATGTACCAAATTGTACATTTTCACCAAAAACCGCCTGACGAATAATGTAACGGTCACCCTCTGCCATCGGCAAGTCGTTCAATTCCTCTACACTGTGCCATGCAAGGATACCTTCTGTTGTCTCTACCTTTTCTATTCCTTCTCCATTTTCACTAAAGAAGGTGAACATCATCCATTCGGATAGGTGAATAGCTGCATCATCAACTAAAAACGTATAAATTCCTTTAATTGTAGGTTGTTGAACTTGAATACCTGTTTCTTCCCAATACTCACGAATGGCGGCCGCCTTTACCGTTTCTTTCGGTTCAACTTTTCCACCAGGAATTGCCCACCAGCCCCGACGTGGTTTTTGTAATAATAATATTTTTCCATCTCTCATAAAAACACAGTTTGCTACTCTTTGCATCACTTACACCCCAGTCCAAGGTTAGATTCCTATTTTATTTCATAAATTGTATTTCGCAAGTGAAAAGTGAGCCATTTCGCAATTTAATTTTGAGCCACCTCGAATTTATTTAAATTCATCCAAGCCTTTGTTTCTTTCATTCTAAAAGATGGCCCATTCATATTAATAACATGTGACTTATGTGTAAGCCGATCCGTTAAGGCAGCTGTTAAAACTGGATCATGAAAGATTTCTTGCCATTTTAAAAATGGTAAATTGCTTGTAATGATTGTAGACTTTCTCCCTGCACGTAATGATAAATGCGTAAATAATAGTTCTGCTCCTTCTTTATCAAATGAGATATATCCAAGTTCATCAATGATTACTAAATCATATCTTTCAAATTTCAATTCAAATGAGCGAAGAGTTCTTTCAGATTTGTATTCTTTAAGTTGATTAATTAGAGATGGTACTGTCGCAAAGAAGACTTTATATCCAGCTAAACAGGCTTCTATACCGAGTGCTATAGAAATGTGCGACTTCCCCGTACCGGGTGAACCTGTAAAAATCACATTTTGTCCTTCTTCAATAAACTTTAACGTTTTTAAATAAGGTAACTTTTGTCGGGCCTGATCAGGTAAAGAACTTTCAACTAATTCTTCCAATAATTTTTTCTGTGGGAAATTGGCTGTACGTATTCGATTCTGTTTCGACCGTATCAGTCGGTCGCTATGTTCTTGATGAAGCACCTGAAGTAACACTTCAAATGCCTCATCCGGTTTTTTGAAATTACTTTCATCATTGACCATCCTTCGAATACTAGGCAAACGCAATTCCTTACACAGCTCAATAATCTCTTGCCTTTTATCCATATAAGATATCTCCTTCTTCAGATTGATCAAACATATCTGCGTAGGCTTTTAGATTTCTTTCTGACTGTTTCATGATGTCGTCCTTGTTCTCATCAGTTAACTTGTCAGTATTGGTTTGCTCACAGATGAATTGTATTCTTTCTGTAGTGACAAAACCAAAGCGAATATTATTTAGTTTCTCAATAGCTTCTAACACTTGCCCTAAATTATCTTTTTCTTGAATATATAAAAGTAACTCTATGAAGTCTTTTTCATTTCCTGTATAATAATTGGTGTATATCATTTTAATTTCATCCGGTGCCTGCTTCAAACATTCACTTTGAGCTATGGCACCTTTTTTCTTTTCAAAGGTTTTTAGATAGTGATAAATATTCATTTCCCACTGATGTAAGCCCCAATTCCGTTTGTGTTCTGCTACAAGCTCCCCATCGATAAATAGTTTGATTTTTTCAGCTCCTACTTTTGCTTTAATAAATTTCCCAACATGTCCTTCTGGCACAGAATAATGATTCTGTTTTATGACAACTGTACTATACTTATCCACCCGACATTCTATTAACTCTGCAACGTCAAAAGGAGTTATTGCTGGCTTGGATACAGACCTTTCGTGTTCCATTAATTCAATGTGTTTTAATAAATGCTGGTGATGTAACTGCTGGTTGATTCTTATTAGTACCCTTGTCAAATGTTCCTCTGCCTCTTTTAAACTTGTAAATTTATAATTTGATGAAAATGCCTTTCTACGAATGTACTCTACACTACGTTCAACGTGGCCTTTTTCATTTCCCTTTCTTGGTTCACATAGTCGAATTTTAAACCCATAATAATCTGAAATATTTTTCATACCGTCGGTGATTTCCCTTTCTGATCCTATGAACGATTTAACCACAGTCCTCATATTGTCATAGGTAAATACCGTAGGGATAAAACCAATGTGTTCAATAAATAAGGAATGGATGTCTAAAACACAAACCATGGTTTCAGACTCATAGATTTTCGCAAATCGATAATTACTATGTGCTAAAGTGAAAACCGCTAGGGAATAGCTTCTTAATTTTCCATTCACCTCGATTTTAATTTCTCCCCAATCAAATTCCACTTCATAACCAGGTTCGCAATTTCTACGTATGAATACCTCGTTTTTCTTTGCTAGCTCCGTGTTTACAAAATTACGTACTGTGGTATAACTAATTTCACACCCTTCCTCTATCAACTTTTCATGCATATCAATGATTTTCATTTGTTGTTTACCTAAATTATTCTCTCTTTTCCACTCATTTTCTTTTATATATCCTCGAATTTTCTCGATAATTTCATCACTTAATACTCTTTTCCTACCAACTCTTTTTGTGTAAGTTGGTGGTTTTATAATCTCCTCTGGTATTGGTAAATTTCGAACATCCGTTAACTTACTATTTTCGAACTCCTTTATATATTTTTTTACTGTATTTCTAGATTTTTTCAATTCTTTTGCAATCTTCCTCTGACTTTTTCCCTCCAAATGCATCTTTATTATTTGTTGTTTCACATTCAAAGTAATCACCTCTGATACTCCCCCTAACAATAATGTCAGGGTTATTTTCTATCAAAAGTGGCTCACTTTTCAATTAATAAGGTGGCTCAGTTTTAGATTAACATATACAATAAATGAATGGAAATCTAACTGATGTGAACTCCGTATATTTAAAATACGATAAATAGATATACTTAATTATATTATACTACACCTGAACACATACGAACAACGAAGGAACTTTTATCCATCCTAAGGAGGAAAAATCCTCGTAATAATACAACTATTTTTATCCCCAAAATCCCGCTAAATATGTGATCATTTAACTAGTTAGATTAGTAAATTAGCCGATTTTTGCGTGAATTGAATTGTGGTAAATCTGATGAAATTTGTAACGGAAACCGAGAATGGGAAAACGAAGGAACGTATGTATAACGGATAGAAAAATGACAAAAAAGAATGCGGCACGACTGATCACTGCTGGAAGAAGTCGCTGGAAGATTGAAAACTAAAGATTTAATGAGTAAAAAAATAACCGTAACGACATTGAACATGCAAATAGCCAAAACTACACATCCCTGCATTACACACTATTTCAAATAACAAATATGATTCGGCAGCTCTATGAAAAAGGTTCAAAAATCTTAAAAACGATCAAAAAATGGCAAAAGAAAATCCTCAGTCTTGTTAGAAGCGATTCGCAGACGCATATTAACAGACGAGGATATGACTGGTTTGGATAAATCGATACAAGTAAGGTTTACCTAGCAGTTTCATTATGGCAAAGGATGTAATGTGAAAAAAGGAATTTTTTAAGTTATCCACAATTTTAAAAGCAAAATTAGTAAATCGGTTCAATTTGACTTAAAGAGAGGAAAAAATAGTTGGGGAATTTTACCAGTTGTGGATAAGTTGATTATTCATAGAACACTTAGAAATTGATTAAACTCCAATTCAAAGTTGTAAATTTCTTTGCTTTCTTGAAAACACTTTTAATCATTAATCGCACGGTTTCTACTGCACTGTTCAAAGGTGTATCAATGTTTTTCTTGATCTCTTCGTACTTTTCTTTCCACCATGAACCCGATTGTAGAGAGTTTGTTTATACTAACGATAGTATCAAAGGATGAAATTAAAACATACATTTCAACAATCAATGATGGTGCAGTTGAAGAATGGTTAAGAGGAAATATAGATATTGAAATCCGCATGCTACTAATGTGCTTTAGCGCTAGACAAACACACCACAGGGCACATAATTTATGTTAGGTGCTGGTTTTCGTGTTTTATATGTCAGCATTTTTTTTGCTTTGATTTTTAGTAGATATTAAAGTTATTAATACGATAATAAAAACAAGTATAGAAATCGTAGTTCTTAAAGTACTATTATTTGAGACTAAGTTAATAATGGTTGTTACAGCAAGGCAAATAATTATTATTCCGTAATTATATTTAGCTAATAAATTCAAAAAAATCCCTCCTAAAAAATCTCAGTTCGACTTTTTCAACAAATAATATTTTTCTTCTATAACCCAGGGCAGAACACAAATTGGTTAATTCATGATACGTTTATATTTATTCTTCTATATCTTCCACACCTATATTTTATTAATTTTTTCTGAAAGCCGCAATAAATGTAATAAAAAGGCTGCCCTCTCGAAGACCCTGCACCGCTATATCTGCATCTACGAGAAACTCAGGGAGCAGGATTCCTCGGTGCAAGGAGCCAGACAAGATTATTCAAGAAAGCAGCTCTGGCTGAGGCCGTACCCGCGGAAAACGTCTCCTTAGCGAATAACAACAAAGTTTACAAAAATAGCCTATAAAATAAAGTTATTGGAATTTCAAATACTCGAGGTACCACAAAGCTTCCGATTAAAAGTGGTACTCCGTTTGGCTTCACTTTCATCCCTGTTATAAAGACGGTTTGCGACCTGCATGAGCGTTCTCGTTCGGAAAATCTGTTAAGATCGGTAACGGGTACCTACTACTTGCAGAAAGTGGAAAAATAAAACGACAAGTAGTGAACAAATAAAAAATTGTTTCACCACTTGTCATGTCTTTGCGTTCAATAAACGCCTTTTATTAAAATCTATTTATCTGTTCTATCTCTAAATCTTCTTAATCTAAGTCCAGCTAATAATGAGCCTAAACCACCGAGACCTAAAGTCCAAATCGTCGTTGCCGTACTTGGTAGCTTCTTACCTGCTTCACCTTCATTTTGGGAAGTACCTGGATCAACTTTTGTGATATTATCATCATTCGTTTCGGTATCGGCATCGGCATCCGCATCGGCATCCGCATCGGCATCCGCATCAGCATCGGCGTCGGCATCCGCATCCGCATCCGCATCAGCATCGGCATCCGCATCCGCATCAGCGTCAGCATCCGCATCAGCATCAGCATCCGCATCTGCGTCGGCATCCGCGTCAGCGTCGGCGTCGGCATCCGCATCAGCATCCGCATCGGCGTCGGCATCAGCATCCGCATCAGCGTCAGCATCCGCATCGGCGTCGGCATCCGCATCTGCATCTGCGTCGGCATCCGCGTCAGCGTCGGCGTCGGCATCCGCATCGGCATCAGCATCCGCATCAGCATCAGCATCGGCGTCGGCATCCGCATCCGCATCAGCATCAGCGTCAGCATCCGCATCAGCATCGGCGTCAGCATCCGCATCCGCATCCGCATCCGCATCGGCATCCGCATCGGCGTCGGCATCCGCATCCGCATCAGCATCAGCGTCGGCATCCGCATCCGCATCAGCGTCGGCATCAGCATCCGCATCAGCATCAGCATCAGCGTCGGCATCCGCATCGGCATCCGCATCAGCGTCAGCATCCGCATCGGCGTCAGCATCCGCATCCGCATCCGCATCCGCATCGGCATCCGCATCGGCGTCGGCATCAGCATCCGCATCAGCGTCGGCATCCGCATCCGCATCCGCATCCGCATCGGCATCAGCATCGGCATCAGCATCGGCGTCGGCATCCGCGTCGGCGTCGGCATCCGCATCCGCATCAGCATCCGCATCAGCATCAGCATCGGCGTCGGCATCCGCATCCGCATCGGCGTCGGCATCCGCATCGGCATCAGCATCCGCATCCGCATCAGCATCCGCATCAGCATCCGCATCCGCGTCAGCATCCGCATCAGCATCGGCATCAGCGTCAGCATCCGCATCAGCATCGGCATCAGCGTCAGCATCCGCATCAGCATCGGCGTCGGCATCTGCATCGGCGTCGGCATCAGCATCCGCATCCGCATCGGCGTCGGCATCAGCATCCGCATCCGCATCAGCATCCGCATCCGCATCCGCATCAGCGTCGGCATCAGCATCCGCATCCGCGTCAGCATCCGCATCAGCATCGGCATCCGCGTCAGCATCCGCATCAGCATCGGCGTCGGCATCTGCATCGGCGTCGGCATCAGCATCCGCATCCGCATCGGCGTCGGCATCAGCATCCGCATCCGCATCAGCATCCGCATCCGCATCCGCATCAGCGTCGGCATCAGCATCCGCATCCGCGTCAGCATCCGCATCAGCATCGGCATCCGCGTCAGCATCCGCATCAGCATCGGCGTCGGCATCTGCATCGGCGTCGGCATCCGCATCCGCATCTGCATCGGCGTCGGCATCTGCATCCGTATCATCATGATCATTTAAGTTCTCATGGGTAAAATAAGCACTATTCTCAGATCCCTTTAATATCGTTTTTCCATCACCAGTTGTTTGGTGAACTTCAAATAGATATATACCACTTGGTAAGTTGGCTACATTCTCTTTTAATTTGATTTTAACTGTAAATGATTGCGGAACCCCAATACGTGCTTCTGATAAAAGACTACTAACCGCATAATTAAACGAACCATTTTCATTAATTACAACAGATTTAAATTTTCCATCTTTCGTTTCTATCAAAACTTCATTTATATAAGGTAATAACTTTTTATCAATATAAAATTCAAATTTACCATTTTTCACTCGAGTCGCATTTAATTTGTAATGCATAACATAATTCAAATCAATCTCTGTATCATTCAAATTTTTATAAGAAACTGTATAACCTGATCCTGTTATCAAATTGTTTTCTTCATAAACAGAATCGCGATTTTTCGTAGTAAAATATGCGTTATCTGTTGTATTATGAACGACTCTATTACTTTTATCAAATAACGCAATATCAACAAAATATGTGTCTTCTTTTAAGTTTTCAATTTTATCCTTAAATACTACTTGAATATCAAATTGTTGGTTAACCCCAATTAACCATCTACTTAATACATCTTTATGTCTAATAGAATATGTCCCATCACTTAATTTTTCTGCTGAAATCCACCTATTATAACCTACTCTTACCTTTACATCTTGGATATAATCTTGTAGTTTTGCGTCAATTGTTAAATTAAATTTTGCATCTGCTAGTCTAGTATGCATATTTAAAATGTAATGTGTGTAATAAGTAAGGTTAAGCGTATATTTTCTCGCATCAAAATCTCTTACCTCAATTAAACCGTATTTTACCCACCTATGATTTACCGTTTCATCGTAAATATCTGAAAGTAATGGCTGAACACCTACTACATGACTATTTTCTCTATTTACTTGCTGATGTTCCATAGCCTTTGCAGAATTATATGCTGGCGTAAGTGCTATCATAGTTGTTGCTACAAGTGCTGTTGTCTTTATTAATCTACCCTTCTTCTGATTATTCATTCTCTCTTTGTAATTTACATGCTTTCCCACCTTAATAATTCTCCTTTCATTTCTCTTTGTACACTCCTTCTCATTGATTTCGCTTACAAAGCCACTATAACAAGTACTACTTGTCCAATTACGAACCAGAATATATACAATTTATTGACAAAAACTTATTCATTTCTGTACTTTGATCTATTTTTATCTTTGGTAGATTGATTTTCTCCTGTGAGCACTCAGATCATCTAAATCTGCTAAATGAAATTTCACTTAATGAATAAAGGGATAAAACACATTCAATGCTTTCAAATTGTAAAAGAATACAAGTATCCCAATCGCTTCTATCGATAAAAACATTACTAATTGAAATAAATAATATAGTGAACAAGCAAATATGGTCGGTAAAATCACTAGATAAGGAGAACAAAGGGGAAATATGTAAAAATTCAGGAAGTATAATTATCCTATAATAACCATAATCTAATTTATATGTTCCATTTTCATTTATTATCATAATAAAGAAAACTTGATTATCCGGGCCTTAAGAGGGAAGAGAGACGTAGTTTTCTCATAAACAAAAAGAATCCAACAATGCTAGTTTTATTGACTAACATTGTCGGATTCATGTCGGATTCATCGCAACTATTTTATCAAATTGAATCGATACTATGCTTTTTAACCCAGTTCCTGTACCATTCTCTTATTTCCTCATTAGGTAATGTATTAAATTCCTCTTTCATCATTTGAGTTAATTTCTCATACTGTTTTTCTACATGATGAATATCACCTAACTTGTCATATACGAGCATTAACATTAAATACGAATCTTGTAAATAAGGATACAATCGTTGGTTTTTTAACGCTAGTAAGCTTACCTCCGTATATCTTTTATTATTAAAAAGTAATTTTAACACATGGTTTGACAGCGCTTGGTATAGAACCCTTAGTCGTTCCTGCTCATTTTCGGCCCATATATAGGATTCTTCAACTAAATAATCACCTTTATATTGTTTTATTAAATCAATTCCTTTATTTAATGTATCACATGTGATTGTCGTGAATTCTTGAACCTCTTTTTCCCATTTATCATTTTCACATATCACATCATTAAAAATAAGTTCATAACCATTTTCCTTACTAACAATATCGATTTTCACACCAATCTTTCTTAACGTTCGTCTGATATGACAAATGGTTACATATAATTTTTCGTATGCTTTATCCATATCTTCATCTGGCCAGAGTGTGTCAATGATGATATCTTTCCGAATAACTGTCTCACTCCTACTATGTATAAGAAAGGCAAATAACTCCTTTGCCTTTGCAGTTCTCCATTTTACTTGCTTCATTTCCACTCCGTTACATTTAAAATGTAAATCTTTAAAACAGCATACCGAGTATTTTTCTTTAGATGATGCAAGTTGCTTTTTATTTTTAATTCGTTTAATTGTTTTATGTAACCTCAATTTATCAAATGGCTTTAAAATATAATCTACTGCACCTAGTTCAAAAGCTTGCACCGCATAATCTTTAGACTTTGATATGAAGACAATCTTTGCATTCGGAACGTTTTCTATCACATTTTCTGCAAATTGAATTCCTTTTACACCTAAACATTCAATTAAAATAAACACCACTTCTGGACTTAAACATTCAAGTTCCTCAAAGTTCTGATGTTCACATAAAAATTTACCAACTATTTTTATTTTATTTGTTGACTCAAATATTTCCTCTAAGAGATTCACCTCTTGTTTGCTACTACCTACAATTATAGATTTCAACAACGTTATCAACCTTTCTAGTATATTGAGGAGTGTGATTCATCCATGTAGGTAATATATTTCCTCTTTTTTCCAAAAGTCTATTGTTAATTGCACATCTAAATTAAGTCATCTTCCTTGCTAATATCTGGTATTCGGTGATGAAAAAATTGGATATATCCAGATAAATAATGCTCAATATCATCAATCCGTACACGGAAAGAATGATGGCGGATAAAAAATGAATGTAGAATAAGTGATGGTTTTTTCGTATACATAGCAAGCTCAGGATAAAAAAACCCCACCCTCTGATATTCCGCTCTTCTATCTATTGTTTCGTTTAAATACTTCTCATCAATATGTATGAATAAATGTTCCTTTTTTAAGTTCTTCATTGTTTTTACCATTTTATATGTTGCCATCATTAATTCCATAAAAGTGGGATAAGTCGTTTCACGGTTATAAATGAAATCTAGTTTTCCGTTACAATTTTTTAATCCAAAAATAAAATATTTATCTTCCGGAAGATAAGTTGTTAGCTCATTGATCGCATAGCTAAGCCAATGATCGTAATATTTCCAATACTCACGAACAATGAAATAGTCAAAGGCGTTCTTTGCCTCTTGTAACCATCGCTCATTTTTATCAATACCATATAAACGTAATAACGAAAAGACAGCTTCTCCCTCATAATAAATAACTCTATAAACATCCTTAATTTCAAAAGATGGATAACTTAAAACATGAACAAACCCTCCACTAGACGTTTTCATTTCGACAATTCCCCTAGCCAAAGCTTGAGCAACCTCTATATATTTCTTTGTATTTGTCACTTCCATATATTTTGTCATTGCCAAAATTGCGGTGGCATTAGAGCCTAACTTTATTTCATTGTTATTCGTATAATCTACAACATAAGCAATCTCTTTCGTTTCCTCATTTTTATATACTATTGCTTCTCGAATTAAATAATCAATTCCCTTTTGAACTGCTTGTATAATCTGTTTATCTTTCAAAACTTCATAGCCTTCTGCTAAAGCGTATAAAGAACTAGCATGTCGTAGTATATTATACGTTCCAATTCTTTTAGCAAAAGAAGAAAAATAGCCATACTCAAACTTTCCATTAGATTTTAATAAATTCATTAAGTAATAAGTAGATTTGTTAATAATAGAATAGACTTCAGATGCAATATCATTCGTTCTTCTTATCCCGTTCATTAACATACCGTTATTCAATACTTGAAGCTTTCCATCAGATTTGTCTAAAAATACGCTATTCGTTGTAAATATAAAAACGGGTTTATTCCTATATCTGTCTTTTATAAACGGAAAACGGATACCATAATTATTTTTTAAATAATAATTGATATTTTTGTCATCCAACTGAAGTGTATTCGATTCGCCATTTTTAATCATTGCGTTCCCATTTATTTCTTGTTCTAAAAAGGCCACCTGAAAATCCACGTCAAATGAAATTCCATAACGAAAATAGTTTTTTCTTGTCTTTGCAATCAGTTTTTCCAGTTCTGTAAAATGGATTGGTTGTACTTCCTTTACGATATCTACTTTGATCCATTGAAGATCAAGGTGACGTTTGGTCATCATATCAAATAATTTACTTCGAAAGCGTTCGAAGGTTTTCATCAAATCCGTTGAAACATCTTTTAGAACAAACGCACGCATGGAAGGGTTTCCAATTGATAAAAAAATCACATACTTATTTTCGTTATTGATAGATACCTTACAATCTTTAAAGTTTTGACTAAAATATTCCTCTAGTTTAATCATGGAATCATGAACATAACTTAGATTGGTCCCATTCCTCATTTACTTAACTCCCCTTTAATGTGAACCTACGATTAAAACGTTAACAATAGTAAAAAATTTGTTTATAAAGAATGTATTCATTATCTTCCTATGTTTACCAACTGATCATTTTCGCATGGGTAAGCAATATCCCTTTTTTAAAAATTGCCTTTTCTATTCTATAATCCCCATTCAGCTATTTATAATGATACCTTACGAAAGAACCACCCAATTAATGGTATCACTTTCTGCTAATGTGTTATACCGTTAAAACGTAAATGTCACCAATTTGTCGATTTTTGGAAAGGAATTACCCTTTATTATATTCGTACTATAATTTTTTTTAAAACACAACACATAGATGGCTTATTCCGATAATCGTTAATTTTATCACAAAGGGGAGTAACCTATTATGTCTACAGAACAGATTACCACGATTATTCGCTCTTTACATGTACCCAATGTCCCACATACAAATGTCCTATAAACAAAAAAAAGAGTACAGGCTATTCCCGTACTCAAAAAACTTTATTTAAAAGGGGGTCAATTTCTTCTTATTCTTATAATACGCTATCTATATTTCATACGTGTTACAACCGCATTAAGCCGCTATTACTTTTTAATGGCTTATTATTCATACGTATTCGGAGTATTTACTTTAACTCGTCAATTAATTTTTCGATATAATTTTGTGCACTTTGAGCTGCAATACTTCCGTCGCCTGTTGCTGTTACAATTTGACGAAGTTGTTTTTCACGGACATCACCAGCTGCGAAAATGCCAGGAACACTTGTCTCCATTTGTTCATTCGTTACAATATAACCATTTTCATTTAAAATACCTAAGCCTTCAAATGGTTTCGTTAATGGTACCATACCGATATAAATAAACACACCATCACAAGGAAATTCCTGTTCGGATCCGTCCACGGTTGAAACAAGTGTTACACTACCAACTTTGCCATCTTTTCCATTTATTTGTTTTACTGTATGATTCCAAATAAAGTCAACTTTCTCATTAGAGAAAGCCCGCTCTTGAAGAATCTTTTGAGCACGTAACTCATCGCGACGATGGACAATCGTTACTTTTTCTGCAAACCGTGTTAAGTATACTCCTTCTTCTACAGCAGAGTCCCCTCCGCCTACAACTACTAATTGTTTATTTTTGAAAAACGCTCCGTCACAGACAGCACAATAAGATACACCACGACCACCAAGTTCATTTTCACCTTGTACGCCGAGTTTTTTATATTCTGCCCCTGTCGCAATAATAATTGTTCTCGCTTTATATTCTTTCGTGCCCGCTTTAATGACTTTATATTCTTTTCCGTCAATCACTTCTTTAATATCACCATACGCATATTCAGCACCGAACTTTTTTGCATGTTCAAACATTTTATTCGATAAATCCGGGCCTATAATGGATTCATAGCCAGGGTAGTTTTCTACTTCTTCGGTATTCATCATTTGGCCGCCTGGTACACCACGTTCAATCATCAATGTTGATAAATTAGCGCGAGATGCATAAACAGCTGCCGTTAATCCAGCAGGTCCGGCACCAATAATGATGACATCATATATTTTTTCTTCTGTCATTTTTCACACTCCTCTTAATTAAAATGTACAATCAAATTTCGATTCGTTCAAGTAATCCGCTTCGTTTGAGACGCGGGCGACGATTATTACCTATTTTGTAAAAATTGGTTTTGCCTCTTCCATATTCCACGGTTCATGGCCTTCCTTTTCAGGGTGTTCCTTTAATAATCTTTTCCACGCTTTTTCAGCTACATTTCTTTTTCCTACTTTATAAGCTGCAAGTGAAAACCAATAATAGAACGTGCTCTCCACTTGAATACTGTCATGAATCAGCTTCTTCAACCATTTATAACCTAACTCAAATTGTTCCAAAATTAATAAAGTCACACCTAATTTATAGCGATGATCAACAGAAATCGGATAAACCTTTTTTAACAAATCCAAAAATGGCTCTACATCTTTCCCTAAATGAGAGTGAAGAACTGCTAAGTTACATAATGCATGAAGATTTCCTGGATTTTCAGCAAGCACTTGATTCAATATATCGAAAGCTTTACTATATTTTCCTTGATAAAAATAAGCTAGGGCTAAATTATTGAAGGCAGGCCAAAAACTCGGATATTCGACAATCATTTGCTCCAATAGTGGAGTCGCTTCTTCCAATTCTCCATTTTCCAATAGTCTTCTGGATCGTTCCTGTTTTTCAATGAGCTCATCTTCATAATCAATTTGGTCGTGGAATAGACAAGTGCTTTTAATATCTTGTGCTTCTAAAGAAATAATTTCTAACAAATCTTGCGCATCATTTGTATACTCCCCATTTGGAACATATTTTAAATACAGTTTCACGTGCTCTTTCGCTTCTGCATTTTTCCCCATATATGCATAATTATTTGCTAAAAAATAGTGACATTCATACATATTAGGGTCAATTTCGGAAATGACTTTATATAAAATTTTATTTGAAGTTTCGTAATCACCTAATTCAGCAAGTATAATCGCAAGCTGACAAGCAATGATTGGCTCATTCGGTTCAATGTGATGGGCACGGGTTAAATATTTTTTTGCTTTTGCTAAATCGTTTCTTTCAAAGGCAACGAGCCCTTTCGTAAAATAGAATTCACCCGAGGGATTAAAAACTAATACATTCTCCCCAATTCGTTCATTACTTATATTTTTACTCACAGAACATCCTCCATACAAATCATGATGTTATAAAAAAAGTATCCGGTCTTTTTATACGGTAAAGAAAACTCAGAGACGCTAGAGCCTTTAGGCAACCAAGAGCTGTAGTTCGCCGAAAAAGTTTTTTTCGGGTGCGATGCAATGCTGCTCGAGCTTTCCTTATGCGCTTATGCGTATTGGAAAGTAAGAATGGAAAATTAATACTTTCCTATTAGTTAAAAAATAGACACAATGAACATTTTATCATAAAAGTATTGTATCATAATATCTTTCACAAAGAAATTTACAAGAAAACAGATAAAAGCCCAGCTTCCAGTAATTCGAATATCAATTCGTTTTCTTATACTGGATATGCCTGGGCATACATACATGAACATGATCGAAAAATTTTATTTACGATTCTGGACGTTGTTTTCTTCTTTCCATTTCTTCCTTCGTATAAATCACTCGCATTGGATTTCCGCCAACGAGTGAACCTGGTGGAACATCGCGATGTACTAGAGTTCCCGCAGAAACGACGGCACGATCACCAATTTCAACTCCAGGTAAAATGGTTGAGTTCGCACCAATCATAACCTCATTACCAATCTTTACTTCCCCTAAACGATATTCATCGATTAAATATTCATGGGCTAAAATTGTTGTGTTGTAACCAATGATTGAGTTTTTACCTACCGTTATTTTTTCCGGGAACATAATATCTGGGACAACCATTAAGGCAAAAGCAGTGCGATCGCCTACTTTCATCTTTAATAATTTTCGGTACATCCATAATTTCCAAGAAACAAATGGAGTGTAACGAGCAATTAGGATGACAACGGTATTTTTTAGTACCTTCCAAAACGAAACAGTCTTATAGATTTGCCATAAAGAATTTGCCTCTTTAACTGGGTAACGAGTCGTCCGTCGCATATTACTTCACTCCAACAATTGACAATAACTCCCTCATATCACCAATTAAGTAATCTGGGTTATATTTCTTTAAATAGTCTTCCCCTTGAATCGTCCAAGTTACACCTACAGAACCAACACCGGCATTTTTTGCTCCTTGAATGTCGTGGTACGAATCTCCCACCATCAACGTCTTTTCAGGATTTGCATGTAACATGTTCATTGCTTTATATAGTGGTTCTGGATCTGGTTTTGCCTTTTCCACATCGTCTAATGTAATGACAACTGGAAAATATGAACGAAGATTCGTCTTTTCTAATCCTTTTAATACAGTATCTCGCATTTTTGTTGAAACAACAGCTAATTTCGTCCCTTGTTCTGAAAGTGTATGAATAGCCTCATTTACGCCTGGGAATTCCTGAACTAACTCATCATGGTGGCTTTTATTAAATTTTCTATAATAGTCAACCATCGCCTCTGCCTGATCCGGTGCAATGGAAGAAAAAGATTCGATTAATGTAGGTCCAATAAACTTATAACAGTCTTCTCTTTTGAATTGATGAAAGCCAAAATGCTCAAATGTATGAAGAAAAGACTGCAAAATGAGTTCGTATGTGTTTACTAATGTTCCATCTAAATCAAATAGAATCGTATCAATATTTTGTTTCATAATGCATTTCCTTTCTTTTCACAATAGTCTCTACACGGTTCCAAATTCTCCCTACAATTAAAGTAAGTATAATTGCTGTACAAAGTCGAATGAGGAATAATGGTAATACCGGTATACCTAGTGGGACAAAAATTAATGTATCTTCAACAACAGCATGACAAGCAACAAGGAAAATAAAAGCCAATGTTGTATCTTTTTTCGAAACACCATCTTCCTTTACCGCCTGCAAAAGCACCCCTGCACCATATGCGAGGCCAAATACAAGTCCAGCTGTCAAAACTAATGCAGTATTTTCCTTCATACCAAGGACACGTGTCACAGGACCCATCCATTTCGTGAACATATCAAGCCACTTCAAGTCTTTTAAAATTTGGATTGCAATCATAAGTGGTATGACAATCATTGCTAACTGAAGTATCCCTAATATAGCTTTTTGTAGACCCGTTAAAAAAATAGCCCCTATCCCAACTGGAGACGTTTCACTTGCAGAAACAAGCCCATATTTTGCGATTTCTCCCCCACCTTGCCATAAGAGGTTCATGACAATTGCTGCCAATATCGCTAAACCAATACGCACTGCTAAAATGACCCATAATTTCACACCAGATTTTAAAGCTACACTTGTTTCAATTAAGAGATTATGAGAAAAACTTAACATGATGGCAATAATAAAGACTTCTTTCACCGTTAGCTCTAATGTCAAAATCCCACCGATTGCTGCGTACAAGTTTAATAGATTTCCTAATACGAGGGGAATTGCCGCCTCCCCTGGTAGGCCGAGAATCGACATAAATGGGGCAACTTTTTCAAATAACCATGGTAGAATAGGTGTATATTGCAAAAGCGAGACAATTAATGTTATTGGAAAAATAATTTTCCCTAAAGTCCACGTCGTTCGTAACCCATTCAAAAGACCTTGTTTTACAGAATCAACCAACAATCGACTCCCCCTTTATTGGTGCTCTAACAAATCACTCTGAAAGTCTAGCGCATTCCCTTTGTTCAAATACGATTCAAAATCGAACCAATTAATCTAAATAACGAGGTACATTATTTTTCCGTCTTCTTAGGACGGCAATGATAAGTGCTACACCAATAATGGTGATGGAAATAAGCTGGGCCACACGGATATTTGTATCGAATAAATATAAACTATCTGTCCGTAATCCTTCAATAAAATATCGCCCAATCGAATACCATATTGCATAACATAAGAAAATTTCACCTTGTTTTAAATTTAACCGTCGTAAAAGAAGTAAAATGATGAATCCGACGATATTCCATAACGACTCATATAAAAAGGTCGGATGGTAGTATGTACCTTTAATATACATTTGGTCAATAATAAAATTTGGTAAATGAAGATTTTCCAAAAATTGGCGTGTCACTTCTCCACCGTGTGCTTCTTGATTCATAAAGTTTCCCCAACGACCAATCGCTTGAGCAATAATCAAACTTGGTGCCGCAATATCTGCTAGCTTCCAAAAAGAAATATTTCGCTTCCGACAGAAAACGATGGCTGTAACAACTGCACCAATCAGTGCACCGTGAATCGCAATGCCACCTTCCCAAATGGCAATGATTTTAATTGGATTTAATGCGTAATACTCCCATTCAAAAATAACATAGTAGATTCTCGCACATATAATCGAAATTGGAATCGCCCAAAGTAGAAGATCAGCAAATAATTCATCAGGGAAACCCCGTTTTTTTCCTTCTCGGTTTGCTAATAAATAAGCGACTACGATACCAAATGCGATAATGACTCCGTACCAACGTATTGTGAACGGACCAAAATCAACTGCAATTGGGTTTAAAGGTTCAATTGCATAAAGCATAATACCAACAACTCCTCATAATCAAATGCACCAAACCACGTTTACGCCCAATTTTTCTTAAATCTGCAGATGAGCTTCTTCTGAAAAATCGTGGTGTTCACCAGAGGCTGTAGGCCAACACGATGTTGGTCACTCAGACTGTCATACTATTGTGGCGCCACAAGTCCCGAGTTCCTCTATTTCAGTCGGGGGTTGAAGCCCCCCTCTGAATTGTTTCGTTATTTTATATTCATTGGGACTGTCCAGAAAGTCGTATTTTTGATTTCTAGATGCCCTCTTTTCATGTTTCAAAACCTTGATATATCAACTTTCTTGATTCTCACATTTTTTGGGATATTCCCTTTTCGGACAGCCCCATTCCTTACTAATAGAAGTAAGGGAACCCCTACAATAAAGCTAAACTGTTATGTGTTCATTTTATTGTAGCAAACGGCTATTTATTTTAAAATGATTTAGATCAAGTAAATTTGAATAGTAAGATTGAGCTATTCGAATATTTAGATATTCAGATTTACTTTCCTAAGTTATTTTTCAGTCCGATTAATCGTCATGTTCGCGAATGGTTTCTTGCAATTTTTGTGTGAATTGTTGTGCCGTGTTGACGCCCATCCGTTTTAACCGATAGTTCATTGCTGCAACTTCAATAATAACGGCTAAGTTTCTCCCTGGACGTACCGGTACCGTTAATTTTGGAATCTCAACATCAAAAATTTTCATTGTATCTTCATCCAAACCTAGACGATCATAACGTTTTGTTTGATCCCAGTTTTCTAAATTGATACACATCGTAATTCGTTTATAGGAACGAATTGCTCCTGCACCGAATAAAGTCATCACATCTATAATTCCAAGTCCGCGAATTTCCACTAAATGTTCAATTAATGGAGGAGCATTCCCAACTAGACTATCTTGGTCTTCTTGGCGAATCTCTACACAATCGTCTGCTACAAGACGGTGGCCCCTTTTCACTAACTCTAGTGCAGTCTCACTTTTTCCGACACCGCTTTGACCAGTAATAAGTACACCAACACCATAAACATCAACAAGTACACCATGAATCGCAATGGTTGGTGCAAGCTTAAGTTCTAAATAGTTTGTCAATTGACTAACCATACGCGTTGTTTTTAATGGTGAACGCATAACCGGAACTGCTTCTCGTTCAGAAGCCTCAATTAATTCCTCTGGCACATCTAAACCACGAGTAATAATAATTCCAGGAGTCACATCGGTACAAAGCCGTTGCATCCGAAATTTTCTATCTTCTTCATTCAACTTAGATAGGAAGGAAAGTTCGGTCATTCCTAATAATTGTAACCGGTCTTCCGGATAATAATCAAAAAAACCAGCCATTTCTAAACCTGGTCGTGAAATATCACTCACTGTTACAGGACGATGGATTCCATCTTCCCCACTAATCAACTCCAACTTAAATTTATCCAAAATATCTTTTATTGTGACCTTTGACATGATTGAACTACCTCACTTAGCCTAATTTAGTAAATCATGTGTTGCTGTATTTTCCATTTTACCATTTTTCCATACGAAGACAAAGGAGACAAATAAAAATCACTTTTATTCATCCAGTATGAATGAACGAATCTTCTAAAAGTGTTATAGACGACCAAACCGATTAGAAGTTTGATGAAATGGGCATCTACAAGGGCTATAGACAACCAAATTGGTAAAGAAATTGGTGAAACGGTCATTGAGTGTGTATGGTCGCATTAAAAAACCACAGATTTCAGACTGTGGGTATAGCGAAATTCTTATCTTTTAAAGAAGCCCTCCAATTAAAGGAAGGACTTCGAACGAACCTATTAGATATTTTCATCTGCAAATCCTTTGAGTGCTCGGTTTAGACATAAAACTTTGAATTTAGAAATGCTTTACAACAACAGAACCTGTTTTTGATTCTGCAAAAAGATAGGCTTTATTATGCAAATCGGCTGTTGTATCAAACTTGATTGTTTTTTGAATCATTTCTTTACTTTCATCAATCTTGTACAAGTTTTCAATATTAACAGTAACGTTACCAAAGTTCGATTTAATTTCACCGCTCATTGGCAAACCTTTCACAACATACATTTGTATGCCACCTGTACCACTGGAAAGTTTAGCAGATTTCAAGCCTTCATCTTTCGCATACACATGAATGGCACCGCTAATGGATTCTGCCTCTACCTCTTCATATTGGCCATCAATTGTTATTTTCCCGTTCACTGTTTCTGTCTCTAACTTTTGGATTGCGCATTGTGTTAGTGTAATCGATCCATTTGCCGTTTCTAGATCTGCTGTCTCACCAACACAACCGGATAAACGCATTTGACCATTCGATGTTTGCACATTAAATTTCTTACTATTTACCGACTCGCCCATAATTGAACCATTAAAAACTTTCACATATACTTTCGCGTACTCTCGTTGTGGTACGTAAATTTTCGTATCAACTTTCATAAATTTCTCTTTTGATAAGAATGTCAATCCCTTTTCGTCTACAACAAATTCAATATTGTTTAAAAACCGCTCTTTTCCCGAAATTGGATCTTCTTCACGATATACTTTCCCTTCACACTCAACTCGAACATCGGTATGATCCCAAACCGAAACTTGAACGGAGCCATTTGGGATTTCGACAAAAATATCATTAAAATCCGCGGCGTTTTGTTGAAAAACATGGGATACATTTACAGAATGATGGAAGTCTAAATCCATTTCCTTTAATTTTTTCTTAGCCCCTTCAAATAAATTAAATAACGTTTCTTTCGCTTCTTTTGCAAAATTAGACGACTTCGAATAGTTTGTTCCTTGATCATTCGTATCACTATATTTATGACTGGATTCAAACTCCTCAATCGCTGCGAGTTCACTTGCTTGGTTGTTATCGTTCTCTTTTATCACCGTTTCTATTTTTTCAAGTTCTTCTAATAGTTTTTCAGCTTCTTCAATAGAAATTTGACCATTCTTTACCATTCCTAATATTTTCTTTCGTTCTTCTTTCACAGCTTTCACATTCCTTTCCTTATCAAATCGTCTTATTTTGTTTACGAAATAAATTTGAAAAAGTTTCAATACTTTTTGCCAAGGAACAGTTATTTTTCAGTTCATACGCTGAAACTTCTCATCTTTTCTCGACCAAAATATAAAAAAAGCCGGAATGTATTGAGGATCTCTCTTTCACTTCCAGCTTAAAAAGTACTATTGTTCAATAACTTGTTCTTCTTTTTCTTGAATTATCTTTTTCATTCGTTCACGGTCACGGTCAATAATTCGTTTCAAATAATATCCCGTGTACGATCCATCCGTTTCAGCTACTTGCTCAGGGGTACCTTTGGCGATTACCGTACCACCACGATCGCCACCTTCAGGACCAAGGTCAACAATATAATCTGCCGCTTTTATAACATCCAAATTATGTTCAATAACGACGACCGTGTCACCATTATCTACAAGTCGTTGTAATACATCCAATAGTCGAGCGATATCTTCTACGTGAAGGCCTGTTGTCGGTTCGTCTAAAATGTATAAACTACGTCCATTCGAACGACGATGAAGTTCAGAGGCAAGTTTTACCCGTTGAGCTTCCCCACCTGATAGTGTTGTAGCCGGTTGACCAAGTTTCATATAGCCGAGACCAACATCATAGATTGTCTGTAGTTTCCGTTTAATTTTTGGGATGTTTGTAAAAAACTCTAATGCATCTTCAATCGTCATATCAAGGACGTCAGATATATTTTTCCCTTTATATTTCACTTCGAGCGTTTCCCGGTTATAACGGTGTCCATGACAAACTTCACATGGTACGTAAACGTCAGGGAGGAAATGCATTTCAATTTTTATAATGCCATCCCCTTTACATGCCTCACAACGACCACCTTTTACATTAAAACTAAATCGACCCTTTTTGTAGCCCCGAATTTTCGCTTCATTTGTTGCCGCAAACACATCGCGAATATCATCAAAGACACCCGTGTACGTTGCTGGATTCGATCTCGGAGTTCGACCAATTGGTGACTGGTCAATATCAATCACTTTCTCTAAGTTTTCAATCCCTTTAATTTCTTTATGCTTACCAGGTCTTACCTTTGCTCGATTTAACTTTTGTGCTAATCCTTTATATAAAATTTCATTTACTAATGTACTCTTTCCAGATCCTGAAACACCAGTAATCGCAATAAATGTACCGAGTGGGAATTTCACTCGAATATTTTTCAAGTTATTTTCTTTACCACCAACAACTTCAATGAATTGTCCATTTCCTTTACGCCGCTCTTGAGGTAATGGAATAAATTTTTTCCCAGCTAAATATTGCCCTGTTAATGAATTTGAATCTTGCATCACTTCATTCGGGGTACCAGCGGAAACAATTGTCCCCCCGTGTACACCAGCACCTGGTCCAACATCAATTAAGTAATCCGCCGCAAGCATCGTATCTTCATCATGCTCAACGACAATTAATGTATTCCCAAGATCACGCATATGTTTCATCGTATCAATTAATTTATCATTATCGCGTTGATGTAACCCAATTGAAGGCTCATCTAATATATAAAGAACACCAGTAAGTTGCGAACCAATTTGTGTTGCTAACCGAATTCGCTGCGCCTCCCCACCAGAAAGTGTTCCAGCCGAACGACTTAATGTTAAATAGTCCAATCCGACATTTACGAGGAAGCCAAGGCGTTCATGAATTTCGCGTAAAATTAATCGGGCGATATTTTGCTCTTTTTCACTCAATTCTAGGGAAGCGAAAAAGTTGAGTGCCTCTTGAATCGATAATTGAGTCACTTCACCAATATGAAGGTCATTCACTTTCACAGCTAACGTTTCTTTTTTTAACCGATATCCTTTACATGTTGGACAATGACTTTGTGCCATATATTTTTCCATTTGTTCTCTCGTGTAATCAGACGTGGATTCTCGAAAACGTCGCTCAATATTATGAACAACCCCTTCAAATTCAATATCCGTATCCCGAATCATCCCAAAATCATTCTCATAATGAAAATGAATAAGTTCACCATCAGATCCGTATAAAATTTTATCCATTAAATGTTCGGGAATGTCATTTACTGGAACGTCCATATCAATCCCGTAATGCTCGCAAACAGATTGCAATAACTGTGGGTAATATTGTGAACTAATCGGTTCCCATGGTGCAATCGCGCCTTCCTTTAAAGATAAATTCTTATCGGGAATGACTAAATCAAGATCCACTTCTAATTTCGAACCGATACCATCACAATCAGGACAAGCACCAAATGGACTATTAAATGAAAACATTCTTGGCTCTAATTCGCCAATAGAAAAACCACAGTATGGACAAGCATGCAATTCACTAAAAAGCAATTCTTCTTGACCAATTACATCGATCACAACCCGACCTTCTCCTAATTTCAATGCTGTCTCTAACGAATCGGTAAGACGTGCTTGAACACCGTCTTTTACAATAATTCGGTCAACAACGACATCTATCGAGTGTTTTTTATTTTTATCTAATTCAATTTCTTCAGCTAAGTCTTGCATTTCCCCATTCACACGAACACGGACGAAACCTTGTTTTTTAATATCTTCAAGTACCTTTACGTGAGCTCCTTTTCTTCCCGATACAACTGGGGCTAACACTTGTATTCGAGTTCGTTCAGGGTATTCCAATATTCGGTCGACCATTTGTTGAATCGTTTGCGACGTAATTTCTATACCGTGAATCGGACAGATTGGATGCCCAATTCGTGCATAAAGTAAACGTAAATAGTCATATATTTCAGTAACTGTACCAACTGTCGAGCGAGGGTTTCGGCTTGTTGTCTTTTGGTCAATAGAAATCGCAGGTGACAATCCTTCAATCGAATCAACATCTGGTTTATCCATTTGTCCTAAAAATTGCCGTGCATAAGCAGATAGAGACTCGACATAGCGACGTTGCCCTTCTGCGTAAATTGTATCAAATGCTAAAGAAGACTTACCCGAGCCAGATAATCCAGTTAATACAACTAATTGATTACGAGGAATATTGACATCAATATTTTGTAAATTATTCGTCCGGGCACCTCTTACAATGATTTCATCTTTCATTAGACCGTCACCTTTCTGCTTTCAACTCTAAAACTAAATCCCTTAATTCTGCTGCGCGTTCAAAATCAAGTGCTTTGGCCGCTTCCTTCATTTCTACTTCTAATTTTTGGATTAATTTCTCTCGTTCTTTCTTAGACAATTTTTCATATTTCACTGTACCTTTATTTTCTTCTTGATCGTCAGCTACTTGTGTTGCGCGAATCACATCATGAATTTCTTTTTGAATCGTTTTCGGTGTAATCCCATGTTTTTTATTGTAGTCTTCTTGAATTTTCCGGCGCCGCTTTGTTTCCTTAATCGCAATTTCCATCGATCCCGTAATTCGATCTGCATACATAATTACCATTCCGTTCGCATTTCGCGCCGCACGCCCAATCGTTTGAATGAGCGAACGTTCCGAACGTAAGAAACCTTCTTTATCTGCATCTAATATTGCTACGAGGGACACTTCCGGAATATCTAACCCTTCCCGTAACAGGTTAATACCAACAAGAACATCATATTTTCCTAACCGTAAATCCCGAATAATCTCAATTCGTTCTAACGTTTTTATTTCCGAATGTAAATATTGAACTTTTATTCCTAATTCCTTCAAATAATCGGTTAAATCCTCAGACATCTTTTTCGTTAATGTCGTCACTAACACACGTTCATTTTTCTTAATTCGCTCTTGAATCTCACCAAATAAATCATCTATTTGTCCTTTAATTGGTCGCACTTCGATAATCGGGTCAAGCAATCCCGTTGGCCGAATAATTTGTTCTACAACGGTCGGACAATGCTCTATTTCATATGGCCCGGGTGTTGCTGAAACATAAACAATTTGGTTTATATGCTTTTCAAATTCGTCAAAGCGTAATGGACGGTTATCGAGCGCGGATGGTAACCGAAAACCATGCTCAACTAATACGTTTTTACGTGCTTGGTCACCGTTATACATCCCTCGAATTTGCGGTATCGTAACATGTGACTCATCGACTACGATTAAGAAATCATCAGGAAAATAGTCAATCAATGTATAGGGTGTTGCCCCTGCCTCACGTAAAGTTAAGTGGCGCGAGTAATTTTCAATACCAGAACAAAAACCCATCTCCCGCATCATTTCTAAATCATAATTTGTACGCTGTTCCAAACGTTGTGCTTCTAGTAACTTATTTTGCTCACGGAGTTCTTTCAAACGTTCTTGTAGTTCTTGTTCAATATTTTTTATCGCAACTCGCATTTTCTCTTCTCTCGTAACATAGTGAGATGCAGGATAAATGGCCACATGTTCGCGATCTCCTATAATTTCACCGGTCAACGCATCAACTTCACGAATGCGATCAATTTCATCCCCGAAAAATTCTACCCGTATACAATGCTCATCTCGGGAAGATGGAAAAATCTCAACAACATCCCCACGAACTCGGAATGTCCCACGATGAAAATCAATATCATTACGTGTATATTGAATGTCCACGAGTTTTCGCAGTAATGCATTCCTTTCAATCTCTGTACCAACTCGTAACGATAAAACAAGCTCTTTATATTCTTCAGGCGAACCTAAACCGTATATACAAGAAACACTCGCAATAATAATAACATCACGACGCTCAAATAAAGCGGATGTTGCTGAGTGACGTAATTTATCAATCTCATCATTAATACTTGCATCCTTCTCAATATACGTATCTGTCTGAGGGACATACGCTTCTGGTTGATAATAATCATAATAACTGACAAAGTATTCAACGGCATTATTTGGAAAAAACTCTTTAAACTCACTATACAACTGTCCAGCTAATGTTTTATTATGTGCAATAACTAATGTTGGTTTATTCACTTCTTTAATTACATTCGATATTGTAAACGTTTTACCTGTTCCTGTTGCACCAAGTAATGTTTGATGTTTCTTTCCTTCTTTAATCCCTTGAACCAATTGTTTAATTGCTTCTGGCTGGTCTCCGTCAGGTTTATACTTCGAGACTAGCTCAAATTTCGTATCGAATAGCTCCATCCATTTCACCCCATTCATAGTTACCCTCGTTCATATTTGCTAAATTTATTTTACCAAAACAAGAACTGAAAAACTACTATTTCACGAACGAATATTCGATTATTTTATTCACATCTAAATCGACTGTACGCTTGTTTTTTAAAATCCCTTATGTGCATAACCTAATAGAGTTATACACAATTTCCGAAATCTTTATCCACAACTTTTCGAAATATTATCCACATTTCTAGTTTCTATAACATACTATGAGGCTTTTGTATATTGTTTTTCTTACATGGCGGATGTGCACTTTAAACAAGGACTTGCTTTTATCACAGTATATTTTCACTTTTAAAAAGCAATCTCTAAGTAAAAATAGTTCTGAGAAAAGAGCCAAAAACAAAGACTGCTTAGCGTAATCGGTAAGCAATCTGTTTTTACATAGGATGCATTTGTATTTTTATTGCTGTTTTTTAAACTTTTTCACCATACGTCGGGAATACCAAAATCCAACCGTCAAGGAGATTCCATCAATAATAATTAATGGCCACGAATGTGTGTATCCTTTATATGCGGAAACCGAGATAAGTGCTAAAGCGAGCAACGTACCGACAATATGGTTATACGTCACACGTGTAAATAAAATCACTAATAAACAAGGAAAAATAAGTCCAGCAATTAATTTCCCAACCATATCCTCACTCCAAAATATATTAAGGTATTTGCCTACTTGTATTATTTTTTATCATACCATACTTTTCAAATTTCTCTCGTTTTAAAACATGTTCAAAAAAGGATACAATAACGAATCTAGTGCTTATTCAAACTGGATATTTATTGTTCTAACATTAGAATAAACTTCCCCAAGGTTATCAACAAAATTTATCTTTATATATCTAAATAAACGTTTTGAATTGTATATGAATTTATACTTCTGTGAATAATCATGTTGATACTGTGGATAATTTGTGCTTTTCCTGTGATTAACTAATTGGTTACTGTGGAAATTCACTTATGACTTGTGGATAAACTGCATTTGATTGTGGATAATATTTTTCCCTTTCGTATTTATGGCTTTTCGTTTAACATTTCCGAAAAGGGATTGTCTCAACTAAAAAGATTAGGTATAGTAAAAATGATTGTGACATTAATCACAATAGTAATCATGATAGGAGAGTTTCTATGGCAAATACTCCACTAAACACAGCTATACAGCTTTCTATTAAAAAAGCATCGTTATTAACGAACGCACCTTGGAAGTTTTGGACAAAAGCAATGCTTGCAGGCGTCTATATTTCTTTCGCTGTTATTTTTTCATTTAAAATTGGAGATGCCTTTCTCACTTCTGGTTCTCCTGCAACCTCCCTTATGGCAGGGCTAGCTTTTTCACTCGCTCTCATACTCATTGTCATTGGTGGTGGGGAGTTATTCACAGGGAACACGATGTATTTAACTATGGGTGCACTTGATAAACGAAATTCTGTAAAAGAACTACTTCATGTTTGGTTTGCCACGTATTTCGGCAATTTAATTGGCGTTTTCTTTTTCACGTTTTTATTCGTACAAACTGGATTATTTAAAGATATACCTGCAGACCATTATTTAATGACCGCAGTTGCAGGAAAAATCAACTTAACAACGGGTGAAATGTTCTTCCGAGGCATTCTTTGTAACTGGCTCGTTTGTCTTGCTATTTGGCTTCCACTGCAAACTGATAACTTCGCAGCAAAAGTAATGTTAATCATGATGACTGTCACATCATTCTTCGTATCCGGCTATGAACATAGTATCGCAAACATGGCCTTATTCTCGATTTCATTATCAGTACCACATCCGGATACAATCACACTCATCGGTTCACTGCATAACTTACTAATTGTCTCACTAGGAAATATCGTTGGTGGAGGACTCTTCGTCGGAGCAGCGTATTGGTATGTGAATAACGAAGGAAATGGTAAAACGGTCACAATTGTAGATAGCAAGAGGAAACAAAATATTGGAGGAAAATAGTATAAATTTGTTGGGGCAATCCAGGAAGTCGTAATTTTGATTTCTGGATGCCCTTTTCGTGTTTCAAAGCCTAGGTATATCAATATTCTTGATTATTACATTTTTGGGTATATCCACTTTTCGGATAGACCATTTTTTGGCTACTAAACATGTTTCTTCATGATCATAAATAAAACATTTTAATTTGATGTGCTATTTCATAAATTAAGTGCTCTTCAACAGTTTGAATCTTTTTATCACTTTTACGAATATGTGCTATTGACCTCATATTAACCACCCAAATTCACTTCATAAATCACCTTCATTATACTACTTTAGAACTATAAAGTGGTATTATATTGGTGAAAATTTAATAATTAGTTAGAGCACAACTATCCACGACTACTAACAAAAACCACCCAAAAGCCGATTAAAGCTTCAAGGTGGTTCTGCTTATCTATATTTCTATTTATTTATCTAGATGGTTATCGCATATTTTACTCACGCTAACGAATGGCCACCAGTTGGCTTTGCCGAAGATTTTGACAACGACTGGTATGAATAGTGGTAGCATGATGACCGAGTATAAGACGAGTCCGGTGATGACGACGGTGGCGATTTGTAATAGTGATAGAACACCACTTGGAAGCATTGCTGCAAATGTACCACCAAGAATAATCACAGCCGAGATGATGACTGATCCCATAGAGCCCATAGCGAGAATCATTGCTTTATCAACTGGTTCATCTCGATATTCGTTGAAACGACCCATTAAGAAAATACTATAATCGACACCAAGGGCCATTAAAATAACGAACGAGAAGAATGGTACGGCCCATGTTAAACCGTCATAACCGAGCAAGTTAACGAACACGGCTTCCGTAATTCCCATTGTTGTGTAATACGTGATGAGGAGAGAGGCGACAATGTAAATCGGCATAATTAGTGAACGGAATAAAATCACTAATACGATGAAAATTCCGATCAACATGTATACAACCGTACGTGAGAAGTCTTGATCACTCATTGTCCCTAAGTCATGGTACGTACTTGTTACACCGCCGACTGCTACTTGTGCATTTTCTAATTTGGTCCCTTTTACTGCTCGTTCCACTGCTGCTTTCAATTCACCGACTTCACCAATCGCTTCTGTGGAATATGGGTTTTTACTAAAGATCACATCGAGTGTTGCTACCTTTTTGTCTGGTGATAAATAAGTATCTAGCACTTGCTCGAATTCTTCATTTTCTAATACTTCATCTGGTATAAAGATACCGGAACTCTCATCGCTTTCTGCAAGATCACCGAGGAATCCTTCTGCATCTTTAAATCCATCGTGAATTTGAGTAAGCCCATCAACACTTTGTCCAAGACCGTCTGTTAATTGACCAAATTGGCCCCCTAACCCTGAGAAACCGTTAAGTAATTGTTGTTGGCCAGCATTCACTTGACCAAGACCTGAGCTTACTTCTGGTAATTTGCTCACAATGGTTCCTTGACCATTTGCCGCAGTTGTCAGGCCTTTTTCTAACTCACCAAGTCCTGCAATTAATTGTTCCATTCCTTGAATTAACTGACCTTGTCCGTCATTGATTTTACTGAAGTTTTCATTTGCTGTTTTCATTCCTACTGTAACTTGACCGAGGCCTTTATTTAATTCAAACAACCCACCAGCAAGTTTCGGTAAGTTTTCTTGCAAAGCTCCATAATACAGTTTAATTCCTGCCAAGCTTTGTACAGCACCTTGTTGCGCTTCACTAACTTCTTGACTGTTTAAATAACCTTCTAAATACGTAAAGGCTTGTTCTAATTGGCCTAATTGACTATGTAAGCCATTTAATCCTTTTTCAATATTTTCATAGTTTGAATGGATGGTTGCTAAGTTTGTTTGTATTTCTTTATAACTATTCACAAGCTGTTTATAACCATCTAACATTGTTTCTGCATTTTTCTTAATTTCTGCTATTCCCTTTTTCGCTTCTCCAGCGCCCATGGAACCTTGACGAACTCCATCTTCAATTTGTTTCAAACCTGTTTGCAGATCGGTGATTCCTGTTTGTAGTTCTTTCGTACCGGAAATTAATGAGCTAATCCCGTCTGTTGCTTCTGTAATTTGAGGTGTGGAGGCAACAAGCTCTGAGTTCGCTTCATCTAGACCATCACGAATTTGTTTAATGCCATCATTTCCTTCATTAATTCCATCTTTTAACGTTTCTGCTTGTTTCGCAATTTGTAAGTCTTCTAGTTTTTCCCCAGTCGGACGTGTAAGGGAACGAACAATATCAACTCCATCGACTTTTTCTAATTCGGCACTAATGTTTTCCATAATGCCCATGTAATCCGTTTTATCCATTTCTTCATCATTTTTAAGAACGACCGTTGTTGGCATCGCTTGACCTGGTCCAAAGCTCTTTTCAATAATATCGAATCCTTTTACTGAGTTGTACCCTTCACCAATTTCATCCATCGAATTGTAGGATAAACCACCATCATACGTTAAAATAAATGGAACAGTAATTGCGGCAACAATTAACAATGAAACAATCGGTCTAGCAAAAGAGATTCGTCCGGCAAATGTCCAAAGACGACTCGGTTTATGTTCCAAACTTCCTTTCACTGGCCAAAAAATCTTTTTCCCAAGAACAGCCATGAAAAATGGAACAATCGTAAACAACGCAATAAGTAAAACAACTATCCCAACGGCAACGGCAGAAGCGGATTGATACAATTTAAATTGTGAAAAACCAATGACGGCAAATCCGATTAAAACGGCGATTCCACTAAATAACACAGTTTTACCTGCATGTTTGTACGTTTCTACAATCGCGTCAGACAAACTTTCCTGAATAGAAAGTTCTTCCTTAAACCGACTCAATAACAATATCGAATAGTCTGTACCAATCCCGAACAGTACGGCAACTAAGAAAATCTGTGTAAAGTTCGATAACGGGAAATTAACATAGTCTACTAGAAACGCGACAATCGATTGTGATGCCAAATAACTAATTCCTACTGTAATTAACGGAATAAATGGTGTAACAATTGAACGGAATACAGCGATGAGAACGATAAGAATAAATACGACCGTAATCGATTCAGTTTTTTTCAACCCAGCTTCCGATGTTAAAACCACATCCTCATCGATAAAAGAAGAACCCGTATAATAGTGTTCAAGTTTTACATGATCAATCGCTTTATATAAATCAGCACTTAGTTGATGGGCAGAGCGGCCTTCCCAATCAACGGTTAACGATACGAGAATCGTTTTACCATCTTTTGCGAATAATTGATCTTTAAGTTCTTTTTGATCAAAATGAGTTAAAATTTCTTTAATTCCAAGTTTGTCTTTTTGTTCTTCTAATTCTTTTACGGCATTTTTCGCTTCATCGAGATCCGCATCTGATAGCCCATCTTTGTTGTGAAAAACAAGGGCAACGGATGTTGTTTCTTTTGTTCCTTTTTGTTGATTGATTTTATCTAAAATTTGTTGGGCTTCTTTTGAAGAATAACCGTCTGGTACATCCAATTGACCTTTTTCCCGAACGAGATTGGCCATGTTTGGTGCGGTCAAAAGTAAAATAACAACAGCTGCAATCCATGCGACAACAATCAGCCATTTTGCCTTTATAATTCCTCTCATCGTGTTTCCTCCATTCGCTTATGTAGATAAAATAGCGTATTCTATATTACTGCATTTCTCTCAATACATTTGCTAGCTTTTCATATGTTCGAATGAATGTTTCAATTTCTTCTTGTCCGAATTGCTGAATGATTGATTCGACCAAATTAAATACACGTGCCTCGGTTTTTTCAAATAATGTTCTACCCTCTTTTGTTAACGTTAAATACAGTACTCGGCGGTCATTTTTATCTTGAACTCGTTCGATCATATTTTTTTCAACAAGTCTATTCATAATCGCTGTAATGGCACTTTTTTGAACTGAAAAAGCTTCAGCTAGTTCTGTAGTTGTACATCTTTGGCGACTATAAATGTAACGTAGTAAGTAATGTTGATCATTCGTTACCTCTTCACCAATTTCTTCTTTCGTTAATGCTTCACCCCGCTTCCAAACTTCATGGGTTAACTCAATGTAGCGATCGACCAACTCATGGATGTCCATCTTGTCCATTTATATCAAATCCCTTTTATTATATTAGTTAATCATGTGAACTATTCAAGTCATTAACTATTTCAACATATTCTATCATCGACTTGCCAATGCATCAATAGCTATTTTTAGTAAAAGTACCAACGAATGATGGGTGAAATTTTAGTAGGAAAGTCATTATCATACAGAGAAGAGGAAAAGTTGATTGTGGATCATCCTTCTTTAATGAGTTTTATTTTACAGTAGTTGTTACGATAAAAAATATAAGAAAAAATACCGCGCCAAAAGAATAAGCACGCGTATCTTGTTAACGTTTGGTGAGAATGCCTTTTAAGATTTGTAAACTATTCTGGGAAGGTGATTTTACGAATGTGTTTGCAATGAATTTCGCTCGTTACTCTTTTATCGTATTGGCAATGCTGTATTTACCCATATTCCCCACTATTTACAACTTTTGAATGATTAAATTCATTGATTCGCTCAACTACAAATTCGTCGCCTTGTTAATCTTCTGTATCTCAACCTTTTTCCCTCTTAATCTCATTGGTAATATCTCTTTACGGTGTATGGTGTGTTATATCAAGTTTATCTTTTTTTTATTTTTCCAGCTATATTCATAGGATTCTCCGTTATTTAGATCTACTGTCACCAAATAAAAAAATGGATACACTCCGGCTTCCAGTCTAGTAACTTGTATCTTTTGTATCTCTTTTAAATCTATATTTTTTTCATGAAACAAATCATAAGTAGCAGCGACTAATATTTCTTCACGCTCATCAATATCACCTATTTTATAATTCTTATATTTAACATATCCTATGATCCCTAACAACGCTAATACGATAACTAAATTTAAAATTAATAACTTTTTCATAAAAAGACTCCATTAAAATTTTTCATTCTATTCAAGAGGTTGGCATATTTCATTAAAGACTTAAAATGATAGTTAACTAGACTACCACATTTTGGAAGGGAGATTAAGTAAATGAAAAAAGTTAGCATGTGTATTAGTATACTCTTTTTGCTATTGGGTATAGGCATAACTCAAGTTTCAGCTAATTCTATTGATTTTGATGATGAACAACTAAATAAAGAATTTGAGAAAGTATTGGAAAGTATTCCTGATGGCGAATATAGCTTTGAGAGTGATTCGAACATCAGCACACAAGCAACTAAAAATCAGTATAAACCTAGAGCAGAAGATATATTATACACTCCAAGTACACAGTGTAAAAATGACAAAAATATTTGTAAAGGAATTTCAGGACATGTTGGAATAGTACATTCAAATGGTTCTTCCGTTATACATACTGCTGGAAAGAATTCTAAACCTAAAGTTATCTCAAAAGACACTTGGTTCAAAAATTATAAAAAAAATTGTTATCAGACCAAACAACTTCACAACAGGAAAAAAAGCTTCAACCTGGGCAAAAATTACTATGGACCTGGAGGGAAAGGTGCTAATAAATCTTATAAAGTAACTTTTGAAAATAACCTTAGAGAGTCTCTAAAAACTAAAACTACTTATTGCTCTTTAATTGTATGGCAAGCATATTACTTTGGTGCAAATCAATATTTATCTGTAGGAGATCCCATCCCACCTAAAGCCTTTGTTACATTTGCAAGTTACCATAAAATGACTAACCATATGAAAATTGGTTACTATGTAATAAGAAATAAAAAGGCTAAAAGTTTAGCCTTTTTATTTCATTATTTAACTAAAGGCTTAAGAGTCACCTATATCTTCTATATTTCCTTTTTCGTACTCCGATTTTGATTTATTGAGACTGACACAATCTATCTTATGTTTTATTGACTAACTCATCTTTCTATCCATAGGCTTTTTTTTGGAATAGTTGCTCATTATTCTGCTCCTTATATAAAATAATTTTGGATTTTCCAGTTCCACATGGAAATATGGAATATCCACTTCATCATATTATTTAAATAACAGGTACCCCATAAGGGTATAAATAAACAATAATTCATAATCACCTGAACTGATACTGTTACGCTAATTTTTCCGCTAATGAAATAAACTCTTCCGCATCTTGTGCCGCTAATTTTATTCCTGCTTCCCAGAAATCTGGTTTCGTCACATCCACACCAAGATGTTTCATCGCTAGCTCTTCTACTTTCATCGAGCCAGTATCACGTAATAGGGCAATATATTTTTCCTCAAAGCCATTTGGACTTTTCAAAAATTCTGCATAAATTCCTAAGCTGAACAAGTATCCAAATGTGTACGGGAAGTTATAAAATGGCACATCATCAATGAAGAAATGCAATTTACTACACCAGAAATGCGGGTGATAACTCGCTAAACTATCGCAAAATGCTTCTTTTTGCGCCTCCAACATTAACTCATTCAATCGTTGTTCGGAAACAATCCCTTTCGCCCGTTCCGCATAAAAAGCATTTTCAAAAATAAATCGCGCATGAATATTCATAAACATCGCAATGGCATTTCCCATTTTATCATTTAAAAGAGAAAGCTTCTCGCCATCTGTTTTTGCATTTGTAACTGTTGCATTGCCAATAATCGTTTCAGCAAACGTACTTGCTGTTTCGGCAACATTCATTGCATAGTTCCGATTTAATGTAGGTAAATCACGCATGACATGACTATGGAACGCATGACCTAATTCATGAGCAAGGGTACTCGTGTCACTTGAAGAGCCAGTAAATGTCATAAATATACGGGACTCACCAAATTCTGGTAAGTCTGTACAATACCCACCTGGTCGTTTATTCGGGCGATCTTCTGCTTCAACCCAACGATTTTCTAAGGCATATTTCGCAAAATCGGCTAACTTCGGTCCAAAACTGGCAAAATGTTCAATAACAAAATCACAAGCTTCATCATATGTAAAACGAGTTGGTTTTGTATCTCCAAGGGCAACAGGAGCATCCACGTCTTGCCAACCAAGTTTCTCCATCCCTAATAATTTCGCTTTTTGCTTCAAAAATTTAACAAAAGGTTCTTTATTATTCGCAACTGCTGTCCACATCGCATCCAAAGTTTCTTTTGTCATCCGATTATATTCGAGCGGCTCTTCTAAATAGTCCTTCCGATTATGGAAATTTTGTAATGTAAGGCGATAACCGTCTAGGTGATTTAATGTATCGGTAAAAATCGGTGCAAACTTTTCCCACGCTGCTTCCCAATTTTCGAATAACTGTTTACGTACAGCTGGATCTGGGTCGGCATACATTCGATTCATTGCTTGCCCAACAGATAATTGTGTCGTTTTTCCATCATTGTCTGTGAATGGAATGGTCATGATGGAAACCGTTGTATCATAAAGCTTGCTCCATGCCGTTAACCCATCTTTATTTAATTCTGTAATAATTTTTTCTTCTGCTTCAGATAAAAGACGCTTTCCTTGATCTCGTATTTCATTTAACGCAAAAGCAACCTCAGTTAATTCTCCATCTTGTAAAAGTGTATCCCAATCCGAATCCGATATCGCAACTAATTTTTTCGTGAAAATCGTATAAATATTTTCCAATTTGCTATCTAAATCAAGAACTTGGCCCATGACAACATTTGCATATTCGTCGTTCGTAAATGCATCATGCCACATTTGAACAAAAGTTGCTGATTGAGCAAGTCCCTTTTCAATTGTTTCATGCTTTTTTAAAATCGCTTTGAATGGTTCGGCTGATTTGTTTTCTGCAAAATTCCAAGCTGTAATTAACTTTTCATATTCCTCGATTTGTTCACCAATTTTCTTTAGTTTCGCTTGTAATTCCGGTGATTTCGTTCCACCAGGTATAATGGAATCTAAATCCCAAGTGTCTATATATTTCATATCTGTCACTCCTTTTTTATAGATATTTCCATTTTAAAGCTTTTTACCCGAAATGGAAACAATTGGTTACTAATTTGCATGATTTTTTCAAACATTAGGAGATAAGTGACTTCTCTTAACAAAAAAGGGGAGGCGCTAAAACGAATAAAACGTAGAAGGATGTGTGTGTCCTTCGACGAGGATGTGCTATTACAAAGGATACGTAGAAAGGTTATATGTGCCAACTTCCAAAATAACAAAAGGACTGTCCAGAAAGTCATATTTTGGTTTCCGGATGCCCCTCTCCATGTTTCACAACTTTAATATATCAACATTCTTGATATCACAGTTTTTAGGATATCCACTTTTTGGTCAACCTTAAGTGAAATTTTGTGTGTACCATTTTTTCGCTGCATCAACTTCAGAATATGTTAACTGGTGACCGTAGTTTTCCCAATGGATGTCGACCGTAGCCCCAGCATTTTTAAGTAGCTCTTCTAATTCAATCGATTCTTGTTGTGGGCAAATTGGGTCGTTTGTCCCAGCCGTAATGAGAACTCTCTTACCTTCTAAATTTGGTAATTCAATTCCTCTTCTTGGCACCATTGGATGATGTAAAATTGCAGCTTCCAATGCGTTTTCTTCGTGGAATAAAAGACTTGCTGCGATGTTCGCCCCGTTCGAGTATCCGATGGCAACAATATTTTCACGATTAAATTGATATTTTTCGGCTGCTTCATCAAGAAATCCATGTAATTCTTTTGTTCGCGCCACTAAGTCCTCGATATCAAAAATCCCTTCCGCTAATCTTCTAAAAAAGCGCGGCATTCCGTTTTCCAACACATTTCCACGAACACTTAATACAGATGCGGTCGGGTCAACTTCATTCGCTATTGGCAATAAGTCTTGCTCATTACCTCCCGTCCCATGAAGTAATAATAATGTAGGTTTCGCCTCGTCTGTTCCCTTTTTAAAAAGATGTTTCATAAGCCCCACTCCCTATTCTCTTAAACGTATTTTTTACCTTCAACACGAACGGTAATCGGTGATAGTACCGACTCAATTTTTTCACGCATTGGTTCAAATTGTGATGGTAGCTTTAACGCTTCACCTAGCTGTTCTATCCGTTCATCAATGGCAAAACCAGGCAGATCTGTTGCGATTTCAAATAACAATTCCCCATATTCCCTAAAGTAAATTGAATGAAAATAATTTCTGTCCTTCACATCTGTAACATGATAACCATTTTCCGTTACAAGCTGGTTCCAATCTAGTTGATCTTTATTATCATCCGCCCGCCAAGCGATATGATGAACCGTTCCCACACCCATTCGGCCTCGTGGAACTGGCAACTTATTCAAATCAATCGTATTCCCAATCTCATCTCGTGCTCGAAAACGAATAAATTGATTATCCTCACCCACTAAATCAAGCCCTAGTACATGATGAAGAAGCTCTGCCGTTTTCTCTGGTTGTGTCGATAATAGTACCGCACCACCAAAACCTTTAATCGCAACATCTGGGGTGATATCGTCTATATTCCAATCATTTCGTTTTCCTTCATTCCGTTCAACTAACTCAAGTTTCAGTCCATGTGGATCTTCAAACTGTACGTATTCTTCACCAAATCGAACTTGTTTTTCAAATGAAATAGAAAACTTATCCAATCGCTGTTTCCAAAATTTCATTGCTCCTAATGGAATGACGTACGTAGTAGTTCCAACTTGTCCTCCACCGATACGTCCTTTATATGCCCTTTGCCATGGGAAAAATGTAATAATTGTTCCTGGGTTTCCACTTTCGTCCCCGAAGTAAAAATGGTATGTACCTGGGTCATCAAAATTTACTGTTTTTTTCACAAGCCGTAAACCGAGTACGCTTGAATAAAAATCAACATTCTCTTGAGGATTACCGACAATAGCAGAAATATGATGGATGCCCTTCGTCTTTTTCAATGAAATCTTCTCCTTATTTATTATCCATATAGTTTTTAAAAAATAATCCCTTTAGTATATCTCTAATTCGAGATAATTATATACTGTGATTTCCTTCATGTCAAACAATCACCCTCGTGACAAATGGATGAGGTTATGCGGCCGCCTCCATCTATTCGATTGCAAACTAAACAGCATCCATCTTATACACATTCTTATTCTTGAAAAGAATGCGTTTCATCAGTGGGTGAAGGGACTTTAAAATTCTTATGCTTTCATTTAAAAATGTTAACAACAATTTTATAAAGAGAGTAATAATTGACAAAATAACGTAGCTCGCCTCGGTAGATGACTTATAATCATATGCTCGTTTCTTGCATGAATTCCTTCACCAACAACACCTAAACCATCTAAAGTTGGAATCCCAAGCGATGAAGTAAAATTTCCATCACTCACCCCACCAACGGCTGCTTCTTGTATATCGAGGCCAAGTGATTTCCCAATTTTTCTCGCCTTTTTAAATAATTTGACGCTCTCATCATTCCGGACCATCGGGGGTCTGTTTATACCTCCACTGATTTCAAGCTTAGTTCCTTTCAAAAATGGTTTGAGATTAGTAATAATCTTATCCATGCGCCCCTGTTCTGCTAAGTTCTCTGCACGTATATCTACACCAATTTCTGCCTTATCGGGTATGACATTTAGTTTTCCTCCACCGTGAACGAGGCCGACATTGACCGTTGTGCCCTTCTTATAATCGGTTAACGACTGCAGATAATCAATAATCTTTGCCGCCTCCCAAATCGCATTCACTCCTTTATGTGGATTATTTCCTGCATGGGCTGCGATTCCTGTAATGTTTATCATATATTGGGAAGCACCTTTTCTCGCTGTTTTTAATGCCCCTGTCCCAACAACAGGTGGCTCCGTTACGAGCGTAAAGTGACTAGTTTTAGCTTCCTCCTCAATAATTTTCCTTGAACTTGGACTTCCTAATTCCTCATCACTCGTAAAAAGAAATACAATCTTTTTTCGTAAAGATAACTGTAAATCTTGAATTGCTTTTACTGCCCATATTGCTTGAACAAGTCCACCCTTCATATCTAAAACACCTGGGCCAAAACATAAATCTCCCACTACTTTCCAAGCTAACTCACCTGGTTCCCAAACCGTATCGAAGTGTGAAAGGATTAATATCTTCCCCTTCCCTTTACCGTATTCAAATTTTAAATGGTTTCCATATTCTTGTTGTTGTAAAATTTGAGCGCGGTTACCAAAATAGTTAACGAGAAGCTCCTGTATACGCACACCACAACGATCTGTCAATTCTTTATACAATGATGGAGAGTCACACTCAACTAAATATTTTATATCCGATAACATTCCTTCTACGTGCTGTTCCATATACGTCCTAATCATATCTATAGAATCCAACGTATCACCGCTTTCTTCGTAGTCACTATGCTTTGTGCGAATTAATTTTGATACAAAAGATTGAAAATGATGAATTTGTCCTAATGCCTGCTTTTTTCCATTCAAAGTTTTTTCACGAATGAATTATAGGAAAAGTTCTCTGTTTAATAAATATATGCAATTAGGCCTCTTTATATAGAATATAATCATTTAATTATACAAAAATAGACGAACTCGATATGAATTCGCCTTTAAGAAATTATTTAAATTTTATTACATGATGCTGATTCGTAGTCTACTCTTTTAACTAACATCTTTTTTCCATTGGTTTTCCATACCAAATGTAATAATTCCTAGTTCGTGATGTTCACCTTCATATAAAGCACGATTGACAAAACGATTTTCACCATTGTCATCGATAACCTCAAGTTTGCAATATGCACGATTTAACTGAAGTGCTTCGTAATACTCTTGTTCCGTTTGGACGTGTACCCCATTAACCGTTTTGATTACCTCACCAATCTTTAATTCCATTTTATCAGCTGGTGTCCCTGGTAAAATATCTAAAATAACAATACCAGGTTGATTTTTCGAAAAGTAATAAGTCTGTCCATTGTCACGAACGTATTGTCTTATTGAAATTAACAACCGACCAAGAATAGCAATAGAAACTCCGACAATAGATGCTAGTTCAACCCAAAAACCAACCGCACCAACGATACTTACAAGGATTCCTAGTAAGAAAACTTTCTTCCCATGAATCTGTAAAGAGTGGCTTGGATGAAGACTACGAATTTGATTCGCAAAACCAATCCAATACGGAATAAATAAAAGTGTAAATGACTGATCCCCTACAGGAACGATCGGCCAAAAATCAAATGGGAGCGATAGCGCATCTGCCGGAACTAAAAATAATAACGGAACCATCCATAACCGCTTCGTCTCATGAATACCGACATTCAACCCCCGTTTACTTCGAATTAATTTAGGTGAAGTATGTTGTTTTGCATTTCTTGAAATTAGTATTCCTTCAGCTAACAAGAGAAACCCTGTTAGTAAAGCCACCCCTGGTATAACTGCTGAATCTATATGATTAAAACTCTCTTGAAAAATCGGGACATTTACTTGAAAAAGATAGATTGCCATTACAAGGAAGAAACTAACCCCTAACGTATATGCAGGAGAAAGTACGCTCGGCTTTAAAATCAAAGCAAAAAGTACTGTCACCGCTGAAACAGTTAAAACAAATGCTAACGGAATTATAAAACCTACTGCAAAAATGACAATTGATAAAACAAACCCAAGAAGCAATCCCTTACTTAAATACGTCCGCGCCTCAAACCAACCATCTTGCACACGAACATGAAAATTACTTCTCTCACGCTTCACCCGGATATAGCCTAAATAAATTGCATACAGGACTCCGAAATAAAGCAACGGGTCAAGAAAAAACTTACCGATTCCTTTTCCAAGCTCAATCAACCACTCCAAAGTAACACCCCCGACCACCATTTTTCTATTTAAAAAGTTAATAGATTCGTTCATTGTTTATTCTCTACTATTTTAGCAAAAATTTTGGAAAAAACCTATTGAATTATTTTTCTTTAGTAGAGGGTAAAATTAAAGATGTGTGAAGCTTTTTCCGGAGTTGATGAATTTGTTCCGAAGTTCGGGGGTTTTTTCCGAAGTTGAGGTGATTGTTCCGAAGTCGAGTCCTTTTTTCCGAAGAGCTTCAAGTTTTTCCGAAGTTGCCCGTTTTATTTCCGAAGTTTCATCGTTTATTTCCGAAGTTCAGAGGCTTTTTCCGAAGTTACAGCCTTTTTTCCGAAGTTTCTTTTAATTAACGATAGATATCATTTCCGAAGTTAGAGGTTTTTTTCCGAAGTCCATTCCTTTTTTCCAAAACTCAGTCCATTTCCCACCCCCATAAAGACGTCAACACCCTATTTAAAAAGACCACACAACGAATGTGCAGTCTTTTAAATTACGTAATATACTTTACCAACGATATTCAAAGTACTTTATTGCCATTTGCAACTGGCGATCGTTTTTTATCTTTTCCTTTTCTTCTATTACTCTCTTCTCCAGTGCCAGAGCAGTTTTTTCATCAATGATCCCTGTTACGTTCAAGCCGCTTTCTTCTTGGAAAGTTCTTACCGCTGCCGCTGTCGTTTCATTAAAATATCCATCCTTGCGTCCCGGCTCAAAGCCTAAGCTTTCCAATATTTGTTGAGCATTTTTTATTTGTTCATTATTCATGTCGATGCTTAGCGGTTGATTAATTTCAAGTGGATGTACATTATATAATTCTGGTTGAACAACAAAAATATCTGGCTTAATTCCCTTTTTATGAATCCAGTTACCATCTGGAGTTAACCACTTAAACATCGTTAACTTAATATGGCTCTTATCCCCTAGTTCCAATTGCTGTTGCACTGTACCTTTACCAAATGTCGTTTCACCAATAGTTGGGTAACCCTCGACTTCTTTCAATGCTCCAGCTAATATTTCTGATGCAGATGCGCTCCCTTTATTTGTTAGAACAGCGATTGGATACGGTTTTTTCTTCTTCAATTTAGAAAAGTATTGTTCAACGCCATGATTCTTTTGCTCTACCTGGAACATTGGCTTTGTGTTCGTTACGAGTTCACCTGCAATTTCTTGTACACTTTGCAAAATTCCCCCTGGGTTTCCACGTACATCGATAATTAATGCATCCATTTTCTTCTCTTCAAGTTTACGCAAATGTTCACTAAAATCATCTGCCGTCTCCCTTGCAAAGGATGTTATTTCAATATAACCTATATTCTTTTCCTCTTGATTAATTGTTTTCGAATATACTGTTTCAATTGGTATTTCGTCCCTCTCTACTAAAATCGTTATTGGCTTATCCATTCCGTCGCGTACAATTTGTAATTCAACTTTTGTTCCTTTTTTCCCGCGTACTTTCGTTGTTACATCATAGACATCATGATTTTTTACATCTTGTCCATCCACAGCGATAATTTCATCATTTGGTTTTAATCCAGCCTTTTCCGCTGGCGAATTTTTAAAAGGGGATACGATAATAATTCTTCCATCGATTTCACTAATTTCAGCACCAATACCCTCAAATGAAGAGTCTAATGTCTGGTTAAATTCATTTGATTTTTCCTCATTCATATAAACGGAGTACGGATCTTCTAGCTTAGCCAGCATTCCTTCTACGGCGCCTTCAACTAACTCAGTCCCTTTTACCTCCTCGATATACCCCTCCGAAATTAAATCATAGGCCTTTTCAATTTTAGAAAAATCTTTTTGTATAGGAGTCGTTTGCTCCTGTTTCATTCCAGATGTTTTCGTACGGTCATTTTCAAACCATTTTATCCCCACATACGTACCTATAGAGGAAATAAACATCGTCAAAATCACTAGCCATACTACATAAGTTTTTTTCAATCTTGTCACTCCCATCGTGAGACTTCCCTTATCATATATATGATGCAGTTGGACAACTTATGTAAAAGGGAAATAACTTGAAGTTAAAATGGGAAAAGTTTGAAATATACATGACTTTCCAAGATTTTACGTAAAAAAACTCTTTGTTTTCATGAATAAAATCGTTACATATACTTTTTTTGTTGTATAATATTGAAGTAAAATTTTTAAGCCGTCTGAATTAATGACCACCAATGGGTTCATACAGAAGGTGAAGCCTATCTATTTACAACATCCTTATTTTGTTGAACAATATATTTGAATACTATTATAGAAGAAAGGCGTGTGTCCAATGGGTCGTAAATGGAATAACATTAAAGAGAAAAAGGCACAAAAAGATAAAAATACAAGTCGTATCTATGCGAAATTTGGAAAAGAAATTTATGTAGCTGCCAAAAAAGGTGAAGCAGATCCTGAGTTAAACCAAGCATTAAAATTTGTTATTGAACGTGCAAAAACGTACAATGTTCCTCGCCATATTATTGATCGGGCTATCGAAAAGGCTAAAGGTGGATCAGATGAACATTACGATGAGTTACGTTATGAAGGTTTTGGTCCAAACGGTTCTATGATTATTGTTGATGCGTTAACAAACAACGTTAATCGTACAGCTTCAGACGTTCGTGCTGCTTTCGGAAAAAATGGCGGAAATATGGGTGTAAGTGGCTCAGTAACATACATGTTCGATGCTACTGCCGTGTTCGTATTCGAAGGAAAAACAGCTGATGACGTACTAGAAATATTAATGGAAGCAGATATTGATGTTCGAGATATTTTAGAAGAAGAAGATAGTGTAGTTGTTTACGCAGAACCAGAACAATTCCATTCTGTACAAGTTGCTCTACAAGATGCAGGAGTTACTGAGTTTGCCGTTGCAGAAATTACGATGCTTCCACAAACTGAAGTAACCTTAACTGGTGAAGCACAAGAACAATTTGAAAAGTTGATTGATGTTTTAGAAGACTTGGATGATGTGCAACAAGTGTACCATAATGTTGATTTAGGTGAATAATTATATTAAAAGGCTGATTCATAAATATTGAATCAGCCTCTTTTATTCCTCTCCTGCTAACTTTGGATGAGAGGGAATCTCCTTTATCCACCAAATTTTCCTCGCAAAAAAAACTACTAGACACTTAATCTAGTAGTTTTTTATATCATAAATCATATTAAAAGTTGACATAACTACGTGGGTTCACCGCGTTTGATTTTGCTGCATTCCATCTTCCTGCATGGATTTCAAAATGGAGATGGACGCCAGTTGAGTGCCCTGTTGTACCTTTTGAACCAATACGTTGGCCTTGTTTCACAACATCACCAGAGCTGACATTACGAGCGGATAAATGTGCATAGACCGTTTCGAATGTTTTTCCATTAATGTAGTGCGTTACAAATACAACATTTCCATAAGAAGATGAATAGTACGAGTTGGAAACGACACCAGATGCAGCTGCATAAACCGCATCACCGGAGGAACCACCAATATCAATCCCAAAATGCCCTCGACCCCAACGATGACCGAATTCAGATGTTACTGGTCCAGATGTTGGCCGGATAAATGTTCCACCTGTTACGAGTGCAGCCGGTGCTGAACCTCCACCAGATCCTTTACTACTACTACTACTACTATTACTACTTGCTGTAGCTTTTTTTGCAGCTCTTGCCGCTTTTGCAGCCCTTGCCGCTTCAGCTTGTCTTTGTTTCTCTAATTCTATTGCTTTTTTTAATGCGGCTTCTTGTCCAGCATAAACATTTTGTTGTTCTTGTAAATCCATATAGTATTCTTCAATTGTATCTTGTTCTTTCTTTAATTGAGCGAGTACTTTGTCTTTTTGTGCCTTCTTCGTTTCTAATGTTGCTTTTGTTTTTTCTAATTCAGCCTTTAATACTTCAATTTGTTCTTTTTCTTTTTCTACTTTTTCTTTACTTTCATTAAGTAACTGATAGTCACGTTTTTGCTCTTCAATGATTGATTTGTCTGCTTCTAAAATTGTTGAAACAGCAGAAATTCTACTAATGAAATCTGTAAAACTTTGCGCCCCTAAAATAACATCTAAATAATTTACCGAACCATTCGCTTGTAGAGCACGAGCACGATCTTTTAATAGTTTGTCTCTCTTTTCAATTCGTGCTTCAATTTCTTTAATCTTTTTCTCTAATTCTTCAATTTCTTTATTTTTTTTCTCAATTTGTTCGTTTGTCGATTTAATTTTTGCACTCGCATTTTGAATATCTGTATCTAATTTTTGCATTTCTGATTGTAATGCAGACTGCTTATTTTTATTATCTTTTAGCTTATCAGTTGTTTTGTCTAGCTCCGTGTTTACTTTTGACTTTTTCTGTTGGATTTGTTCCTTTTGTTTATTCAATTCTGTCAGTGATGCCGCCTGTGCAATTGTACTACTTGAAATCGTAGTTAATCCTAACACAACAGCAACAGTAATTAAAAACTTCTTTCCTTGCAAACCGTTTCCTCCTTTAATACCATTGACATATGTATAAGGAGAGTAGCGCCCCCAAAAGACGCCTACCCCATCAAATTTTTAAAAATTTCCGAACGGACATTAAGCTACCCCATATACCAATAAGACAACCCATTAACAATAAAATTCCACTTACTTGATAAACAAATGGCGTATAATCAAGTATTTGAATAAAATTGCCCTCTAGTTTTGGTGCTAAATAATCAAAAATACTCTTATAAAGGAAGGCAATGACAGCAATTGGAATGATGGAACCAACAACGCCAAGCCACATCCCTTCTAAGAAGAATGGCCAGCGGATAAATCCGTTTGTTGCACCAACTAATCTCATAATCTCAATTTCTTTTCTTCTCGCAACAATGGTAATTTTAATTGTATTCGAAATTAAGAAAATGGCCGTGAAAAGTAAACCGATAATTAACACAAGACCTACATTTCGGCTAATACTAATTATTTTAAAGAGCTTTTCAACATCATTTTGCCCGTAGTTAACTTGGTACACATTTTTAATCTTTTCAATTTTCTTCGCCACTTGGCTAGTTGCTTGAGGATCTGTCGCCTTAACTAAAAAGGCATCATTTAAAGGATTTTCTTGTTCATATAACTTTAAAATTTCGCGTTGTTCCCCAAAACTATCTGCTAAACTATTTAACTCATTATCTTTTGAAGAAAAAACAACCGATTGGATGTCAGGCATACTTTTTAGTTCTTTTTCTAATGTTGCTTGTTCATCCTTTGTTGCTGTTGTTTCTATTAAAACTTTAATCGTTACATCTTTTTCTATTGAAGTTGCTACTTCATTTAAGTTCATTAGTAGAACATAAAACACACCGACTAATAGAAGTGTGACCGTAACTGCACCAACTGATGCAAAAGTCATCCAACCATTCCGTACAATACTTTTTAAACTTTCTCTCATATGACGTCCGATAGTTCTAAGCTTCATAATCGTAATCACCTCGTTGTTCATCTCGGACAATCATTCCACTATCGATTTCAATAACCCGATGTTTATTCGTATTTACAATTTCTTTATTATGGGTAGCCATAATAACAGTAGTTCCTTGAGCATTAACTTCTTCAAGAATATTAATAATTCCCCTTGACGTTTCTGGATCTAAATTCCCTGTTGGTTCATCGGCAATTACGATACTAGGTGAATTAACAATTGACCGAGCAATTGACACGCGCTGTTGCTCTCCACCTGATAATTCAGTAGGTAACATCCGTGCTTTATGTTTTAAATTAACAAGCTCTAATACATTCATCACTTTCTTTTGAATTGAGCGCGAGGATTCTTCTATTACCTCAAGTGCAAAGGCAACATTTTCATAAACCGTTAACGTTGGTAAAAGTTTAAAATCTTGGAACACGACACCAATACTTCTTCTAAACTGCGGTACTTTCCGATTTTTCAATCTAGCAATATCAATACCATTAACAATAATTTTACCGCTAGTGGGCTTTTCTTCTCGGTACATCATTTTTATAAAAGTAGATTTACCAGCACCACTAGTTCCAACGACATAAACAAACTCGCCTTGTTCTATTTCAACATTAATTTCATTTGCGGCAACGACACCATTTGGGTATTTTTTATATACATTTTCCATTACAATCATTTATATCACCTATCTAATTTGTCAATTATCCTACTATTCTTACCTTCTTACAAAAATTAAATTTATATAAGTATACCGTTATTCTATTGGTTAAATTTCATAAGTCCAAATGTCTTGTGGAGACAACATATTTCTACACTGTTACCATTATAACATCATATTTTGACAAATTAAGATAAAAAATGATTACAATTATGTTTCATTGGGAAATTTTATTGGGGAATCTTCCAACTTTTTGTAATAAATCGAAGGATATTGTCGATTACTCTTTAACATTATACATAACCGTTGATAGGAGGTAAAGGGGAGATTGTGATTGATGGAAGGAAAAAAGTCCCCCATCATAAGTGGGGGAACATGACAATTGACGCTCATGATGAAATAGGATAAATTCTACTCATTCGTGAACGAACCAAATAGAGATTACTTTTGCGTTGCGAGCCAGTCTGCTACTTTTTCCGCATCTTCACCTTTAACAATCCCTTTAGGCATTGAACCAATTCCATTTTCAATAATATCTTGAATCTCTTCAGCAGAGTACTTTTTACCTATTTGGTCTAAATCAGGCGCGTATCCACTACGTAAATCCCCACCATGACAACTCGAACAGCTTTGACCGTAAATTTGCTGACCATTTAAGTCTGAAGTTGGCCCATTACTCGCATTCTCATTTCCATTACAAGCTGATAAAACCAATACGATAAAACTAATGATTAGAATGGTAAACAATTTCTTTCGCACATGATCAAACCCCTTATAAACAAATCTCTCATCCACTTGTAAGTATACAATACGTGTTAAGAGAAAGACCAATAGAAAGCTTGTCCTACAATCAAGGATCGTGAAGGGGTTTTCCAAACTGTAAAGATTAAATTAGATTCATGTGATTAAAGAAACTTACTCTTGCTTACATCTCCCATCATGATTTATCTGGAAAAGTTTTAAAACCTTGTCCTAATACTTCAGATGCATCTACAACAACGACAAACGCGTTCGGGTCAATGCCACGAACAAGTTGTTTTAATCCAGTAAATTCCGTTTGGTCAACAACAACCATCATCGTATGTCGTTCAACATCCGTATAGCCACCGTACGATTTTAACTTTGTCAATCCCCGGTCAATTTCTTCAAGAATTGCTAGTTTTACCTCTTCTTCTTTTTCCGTAATAATTAGTACCATCTTTGACCGATTCCAGCCAATTTGAACAAGATCGATTGTTTTGCTTGTCACAAATAAACCAATTAACGCAAACAACCCTTTTTCAATATTAAACACAATAGCAGCAGAAATGACAATTAACCCATCAATGATTGCTACACATTTGCCAAGCGAAATACCTGTATACTTTGCCAAAATTTGTGCCGCTAAATCTGTTCCACCCGTTGATGCATTTCCACGAAAAACAATTCCAATTCCGAAACCTATACCCATTCCACCAAAAAGAGACGCTAGCATCGGATTCATTGTCCACGGTTCAAAGTCCTTCGTTAAAAATACAACAAACGGTAAAAAAATAGTACCGATTAAAGTTTTAATCCCGTATTGATAACCTAAAACAACGACACCTGCAATAAACAACGGAATATTAAATGCCCATTGTACGTAAGCCGGCTCCCAACCAAAAACACCATTCAGTATGGTACTAATCCCACTGACACCGCCTGAAGCAACTTCATTTGGCAATAAAAACACGTTAAAAGATAGCGCAACTATTGCTGCACCGATTAAAACATAAATATAACTAAGTACTTTTTCTACAAATGGTTGTTGAAATTTATATTTTGCTCTTCTTCCCATCAAGGTACTCCTTTTTGCTTGTATCATCTACAACTTTCTACAATATGTAAGTATAAGCTTTCAGTCCATCATTTATTCTATTGGTTTATTGAAGTGATTGCAACATACATATTTTAACTTTGAACTTGTCCTTTATTACCTTATGAATCTATACTTTTCACCAATTTCCGTGCCTTTTGCTCGTTCTCTCACCAAAACTACTTTTAAAGTTGAATTCCATTTTCCTATTATATACGAAAAAAGAGGTTGCCAATGCTTTTGACAACCCCTTAAAAATTCATGACACTCGTGACCGTAAAAATGCATCGATAAACTGGTCAATTTCGCCGTCCATTACTGCTTGAACGTTTCCAGTTTCTGTATTTGTTCGATGGTCTTTAACCATTGAATATGGATGGAAAACATAAGATCGAATTTGACTACCCCAGCCAATTTCCTTTTGTTCACCACGAATTTCCGCTAATTTTCTTTCTTGTTCTTCCACTTCTTTTTGATACAGCTTTGCCCGTAACATATTCATCGCTGTTTCCCGGTTTTGAATTTGCGACCGTTGTGCCTGGCTTGCGACAACAATTCCAGTTGGGATGTGGGTAATCCGAACTGCTGATGATGTTTTGTTAATATGTTGTCCACCCGCTCCACTTGCACGATATGTGTCTACACGCAAATCTTCAGAACGAATGTCAACATCAATATTATCATCAATCTCCGGTGTAACTTCACAAGATACAAAGGAAGTATGACGTCTACCTGCTGAATCAAAAGGTGAAATCCGCACGAGACGGTGTACCCCTTTTTCAGCTTTCAAATAGCCGTATGCGTTATGCCCTTTAATTGATAGGGTCACACTTTTCACTCCAGCCTCATCACCTGGTAGATAATCTAATACTTCTACTTTAAAACCTTTTTGTTCTGCCCAACGCGTGTACATTCTCAATAACATCGAGCACCAATCTTGAGACTCGGTACCACCTGCACCAGGATGAAGTTCTAATATCGCATTATTTTTATCATAAGGACCGTTCAATAAAAGTTGTAGCTCAAATTGATTCATTCGTTCACTAAAAGCTGTGAGATCATTTTCTAAATCTACTTGTAAATCCGAATCTGGCTCTTCTTTTATTAATTCAAACGCCACTTCAAGATCATCATACGTTTCAGTTAACTCATAGTATTCATTCACTTGATCCTTTAAGCTATTTGACTCATTAATAATAGATTGGGCCTTATCTTGGTCATCCCAAAAGTTCGGAGTAGCCATAATTTCATCTAATTCAGCAATTCGCGCTTCTTTATTTTCTAAGTCAAAGAGACCCCCTAAAGTCTGCTAATCGTCTAGCTGATTTTTCTAATTCATTGCGAATCTCTGCTAATTCCAACATACTCACCTCAAATGCATTTTCTATTAATAAAATGTAAACCTTTAGCTATTATATTCCAAAAAAGCCAATTTTACCGGTCTTTCTTGGAAATTCGACAAATACTTATTTTCTAGGAAATATTTTGACAAAAGATGTGCTTCTATATTATTTTATTGCTTAAAAATCGACAGTCTCCAAAAACGAGCAAACGATCCAATTGGAAATCATTTAACACTCTATATCATCTTACAAGGTATTTCATTAAAAATTCGTTACGTTCTCCAAAAGAGAGGCTGTTCATTAGCAAACTTTGTAATGAAAACAGCCTTCGATAATAACATTAATTTCAATCGTCATTTACGCTTGTTTACCATGGCAGTTTTTATATTTTTTACCACTACCACAGAAACATGGATCATTGCGTCCTATTTTATTCTCAACACGTACTGGTTTTCGTTTTGGTTTATTTTCACCGTCAGAACTTGGGATTACGGCTTGTCCTTTTGCTACTTCTTCCCGTTTTAAATTATCAACGATTTCAGCCTTCATAATGTATTTTGCAACATCATCTTCTATAGAGTCGACCATTGCTTCAAACATTGCAAACCCTTCTGTTTGATATTCACGTAACGGATCATTTTGCCCATATGCCCGTAAATGAATCCCTTGACGTAATTGATCCATTGCATCAATATGGTCAGTCCATTTTGAATCTACAGTCCGTAGAAGGATAACTTTTTCAAATTCACGCATTTTATCTGGGCCAAGTAATTCCTCTTTTTCGTTATAACGTTCGGATACTTTTGCCAAGATTAAATCAATCATTTGTTCAGGTTCTTTACCTTTTAAATCGTCTACAGTTATATCATATTCATGCAATAAGTTACCATTGATAAAGTTAATTAACCCTGTTAAATTCCAATTTTCCGGATCTTCATCAGCAGGAACAAATGAGTGAACATTTTTTTCAACAACTGATTTAATCATACCTTCAACAACGTCACGTAAGTTTTCGGAATCAATCACTTCAAAACGTTGCTTATAGATGATTTCCCGTTGTTGGCGAATAACGTCGTCATACTGTAATAGACGTTTCCGCGCATCAAAGTTATTTCCTTCAACACGTTTTTGTGCTGATTCAACTGCTTTTGTTACCATTTTACTTTGGATTGGTTGGGAATCATCCATACCGAGTTTTTGCATCATTGTCTTCATATTATCTGAACCGAAGCGACGCATTAACTCATCTTCCATTGATAAATAAAATTGAGTTACCCCAGGGTCTCCTTGACGTCCTGAACGACCACGTAATTGGTTATCGATACGACGGCTCTCGTGTCGTTCTGTCCCAATAACAGCAAGACCACCTAATTCTTTTACACCTTCACCAAGCTTGATGTCTGTACCACGGCCAGCCATGTTTGTCGCGATGGTTACAGCACCTTTTTGACCTGCACCAGCAATAATATCTGCTTCACGCGCATGGTTCTTTGCATTCAACACGTTATGGCGAATCCCTTTTTTCGTCAACAGTTCTGAAACAAGCTCGGAAGTTTCAATCGCTACTGTCCCAACAAGAACAGGTTGTCCTTTTTTATGTCGCTCAGCAATATCATTAACAACTGCACGAAATTTCCCTTCCATAGTTGAATAAATTAAATCCGGACGATCATCACGAATAATGTCACGATTTGTGGGAATGACGATAACATTCATATTATAAATGTTGCGGAATTCTTCTTCCTCTGTTTTCGCTGTACCAGTCATCCCTGACAGTTTATTATACATACGGAAATAGTTTTGGAACGTGATTGTTGCCATTGTTTTACTTTCATTTTGAATTGGCACACCTTCTTTTGCCTCAATGGCTTGGTGCAGGCCATCACTATAACGGCGACCTTTCATAATCCGTCCAGTAAATTGGTCAACAATTAATATTTCACCATCTTGAACAACATAATCAACATCCTTTTGCATAATTACTTTTGCCCGTAATGCTTGATTAATGTGATGGTTTAATGTTACATGTTCAACACTGAATAAGTTATCAATCCCAAAGCCTTTTTCCGCTTTTGTCATCCCTTCTTCAGTTAGCTGAACACTTTTTGTTTTTATATCTACCGTATAATCAACGTCTTCACGTAACGTATTCACAAACGCATTTGCTTGAATATAAAGTTGTGTAGATTTATTTGCAGAACCTGAAATGATTAACGGTGTACGAGCCTCATCAATTAAAATGGAGTCAACTTCATCGATTACAGCAAAATTTAACGGTCTTTGTACCATCTGTTCTTTATAAAGAACCATATTGTCACGTAAGTAGTCGAAGCCAAATTCATTATTCGTCCCATACGTAATATCTGCATTGTAAGCTGCTTGCTTTTCTTCACGACTCATTTCATTTAAATTCAAGCCGACTGTGAGACCGAGAAATTCATATATTTGTCCCATTTCAGTCGCGTCACGTCTTGCTAAGTAATCGTTAACGGTAATCACATGGACACCTTGTCCAGAGAGTGCATTTAAGTAGGCTGGCATAGTGGAAGTTAACGTTTTCCCTTCACCTGTTTTCATTTCCGCAATATTACCATCGTGAAGAACAATCCCACCCATCAATTGTACACGAAATGGATAGAGACCAAGGACACGGCGGGAAGCTTCTCGAACAACAGCAAATGCCTCTACTAAAAGGTCGTCTAATGTTTCACCATTATTTAGTCGAGCTTTGAATTCTTCCGTTTTGCCACGTAACTCATCATCTGTTAAACGTTCCATATCACTGGCTAAAGCTTCAATTTGATCAGCCTTTTTTTCTAACCTTTTTAATTCCCGTCTATTTGTATCAAAGATTTTCGTTAAAATATTTGACATTCGCCAACGCTCCTTTTAATTATCAACAAAACAAGAAACTATACCTTAAAAACAGTCGATCGGTGAACGACCATGTAATTCAACAATTATCGTTAAGCAATGTTATGATGAAATTTAGCAATTTTGAGTAAACACAGGATTTACTATGATAAATGATAGACGAATACCATTCACATCTTTTTCTTATTAAGATACACAAAGAAGGTCATCTTTATTTTCCTATTATTATATATTAACACTTACAATGTATCATGACAATATAACGTTATTTGATAAACCTTGTTGAAACCCTATGTATAATCATATGTTCTACCTATAATAATGTGTTAATTGATGAACAATGAAAACCCGCAACATTTTCATTGCGGGTTTTCTAAATTGTTTAGTAAATCTTTTTAATCATATTAAACTGTTTCGATTAGACCGTATCGCCCATCTTTCCGGCGATACACGATATTTGTTGTATCTGTTTCAGAATCTGTATAAACGAAGAAATTATGTCCTAACAAATTCATTTGTAAAATTGCTTCTTCACTATCCATTGGTTTTAGGTCAAAGCGTTTTGTACGGACAATTTCGAGTTCGTTATCATCAACTTCTTCTTTATTTTTATTAGTAGTGACAAAGAAATCTTCTGCTTTTACTTCACGAGACTTCCTGTTCACTTTTGTTTTATATTTACGAATTTGTCGTTCCAATTTATCAGTAATTAAGTCAATCCCAGCATACATATCACTATTTGTCTCTTCAGCACGTAATACTAGGTGAGGAAGTGGAATTGTGACTTCGACTTTCGTTTTTTTATCATTGTACACTTTCAAGTTAACATATACAATGGCTTCAGCCGTATCGGTAAAATACTTTTCTAATTTAGAGATTTTCTTTTCGGTATACTCTCTTAATGCTGGAGTTACTTCAATATTTTCGCCGCGAATGTTATATTTCATGCGCTAACTCCTCCTTTTTTGTAACTATACTAACTATATTCTCCATCACAATCGAAAATCCCTTCTTTTTTAGAGGAAAAATTTGTCGGATTTTTGAACATTAAGTAGAAACACGACAAAGAATGCCTCATAGCTAGTTTTCCCTTCATCATATATTCTATAAGGTTACACAAGAAATACTCCAAGTTAATAAATGATTTTGTAAAAGATGGGTAAAAACAAAAGAGCTGTCCGAAAAGGGATATCCCCAAAAATATGATAATCAAAAAAGTCGATATATCAAAAAGGGGCATCCAAAAATCAAAAATACAACTTTCTGGACTGCCCCCCCATTCTTTTATTTCTTTTTGTCATAAAAGTATCCATCTGTTTGTAATGAAGCATACGGATTAATATATCCCGACTGGACTTTTTTCTTTTTCTTTGTATTTGCTAAATCTTGTTGAATACTGTTTTTTTCTTTTTGTAAAAGCATCATTAATTTTTTATCTAATAAGACAGATTGTTTACCAAGCTCTTCATCCGCTTCTGAAAAAGGTGGTTGAATGGCTTTCATGAGTTCTTCTCGCTCATTTAGCTTTTCATCAATGATTACCAACCTTTTGTCGCGGTCAATCGTATTACGGTCGTCTAACAAATGAATAAGTTCAGCAGTTATCCGGAAATACTCCTTTAATGGATGCATTATGCTTGGCCACCTTGTGCATAAGAATGCTTGCGATTGATCTGAATAACTTGTTTCCATGTGTCACGAAACTCACGTATAATCATTTCTGCTTCTTCTAAAGCTTGTATGTCATCTTTCACATTGCCTTCAATTAATTTCGTCCGAACAAAATCATATAAAGTCATCATTTGTTTCGAAATCTCAATATCCATATTTAATGTTACCATAAGTTCGTTAACGATATTTTGTGCTTTTTGTAAGTTCGTATTTTTTTCTGGTATATTTTTTTCTTGAATAGCAACCTTTGCTAAATTGATGAATTTTAAACAACCGTTATATAACATTAAAGTCAACTCGCCTGGTGAGGCAGTGTTAACCGAGTTTTGTTGATATGCTTGATATGGATTGTTAATTGCCATATTGATTATTACCTACCTTTCACTATAGGCATTAAATTATCTATCACTACGAAAAGAATGACATTAAATAGGAAGACTGTGAATTTGCCTTTTGAATGGCCTTTTCCATTGCTGAAAATTGACTATAATACCGTGTTTCTAATGCAGATAACCGGTCTTCAAAACGTTCTATTTTGCTGTCAAGATTATTTAACTGCCGTCCAATGGTGAATTGATGATTAACAGAAAAGGAATTTCCTGCTCGGTTTTTAAGTTGATCCATTGTGCTGTTAACATTATCATATAACCGATGAATAATCCCCTTTTCTCCTCCTGTTGTACCTGTCCCGTTAAAAAGAAGTTCAATAGATGCCGGGTCCCGTTCAATAGCTGCCTTTAATTTCGACTCATTAATTTCTAATTTAGCTGTTGTATAGTCTCCTGTTGTAGAAATACCAATTGCAGAAAGAGTCTTCATCGTCGAATCGATATTTGGTTGATTGACAGACGAGTAAACAGAAGATCGCATTTGTGTAATTAAACCAGATAATAATTGATCACTTTTTAAAAGTCCACTTTTTGCCATCTCTTCCCATTTTTCCTGTTGCTTATCTGATAGCTTTTCCCGCTCATCATCTGTCAACGGTTTATAGCTTTTATATTTCGGTTCATTTAGTTTAGACTCTATTTTTCCAACTAATTCATTATACTTTTCTACAAAACTTTTAATATTTTCAAAGAGTTTGTCATTATCGTTATTGACATTAATGGTCACAGGCGTATTTGTGACGTTTTTTAATGTAATAGAAACACCATTCATTGAAAACGTGTTAGAGGTGCGTTCGGTTATTAATCCATTTATTGTGAACTCTGCGTTTTCTCCACCAGTCTCTGTTGCCCCTTCAAACTTTAATACTGTATTAAGTAAAGTACCGTTCGTAATAATCTCATTCCCATTTTTATTAAAATTACCCGTTTCATTTCTCGTCATCGTTAACTGGTCTGTATGACTATCATAAAACATCGTAACGCCTGCTTTACTACTGTTGACTTTACTTATTACTGTATTTAATGATTCAGAGGCTTGAATAAGAAATTTCTCTTCTTTTGCATTTCCATCTGCTCCATATGTTGTAACAGAGAAGTCTGTGTAATACTGTTGATACGAAATGGTCATCGTAGCTGTTTTATTTTCTGCAGTCGAATCTTTAGTAGCTTCAGTAAAGTTGCTTTGATAATCCTTATCTAAAATGATTTTATTTGAGGTAAAATCAATTTCACCAATACTTTGAGACTCGTCGATGGAACCATCGCTCTTTATTAAATAAAGCCGATTATCTTTACCTTGCCTGAAAGTTTGATTATTAAATTGAACTTCAATAGGATTCTCAGTAGAATTATTATAAATACCTTCACCTAAAGAAATTTCCGTTGTTTTTTCTGAAACAGTTGATGACATTGTCCTTTTATCGGCAACATAAGATACTTTGATTGTACTGTTTGCTTTAGGCGGCTCTTTAAATTTTAGTGTACCGTCTTCTAAAATCTGTACAGCATTCACATCTGCTTTAGTTAAATCATCTTCAGGAGAAATGACATTATATCTTTTCCCATCGACCTCTACTGTAAAAGATGAAAACGCATCTTTTTGAACATTCGCCCCATTAAGATTCGTTAGTTTAATTTCATTACTATCTTTAACAAGGATTGTATCAGTTTTTACAGTACCAACCTTCCATAAACGATCGTTATTAGTAAGTGTGGCGTTATCTCCTACTGTTTGAGAGTATAGTGATTTCGTTAAGTCAACCTTTTTACCTTCCGTGGAAATTGCCCCCATATTCACTTTACTCGCTGCAGTAGCTAATTTTGATACACTCGAGATCGTATACGTTCCTTTCGCTGCGCCACTGGATGTGGTTGCTGAGATTACATTTTCGTTTGTACTTGTCACAGAGCGAGTCCGGTAGAATGAAGATAATTTCATATTCGTAAGCTGTGTTCGGAAGTCTAGTAAAAGTGTGTTGACTTCCCGATAACTATCTCGTTTCCACTCTAACAACGTTTTCTCTTGTTTCATTTTGTTTAAAGGAATGGATTCAGCCTTCATCATATTTTCAACGATTTCGTCTATATTCATTCCACTAGCTAAACCTGTTACACGTAAAGGCAACGTACGTCACTTCCTTTCAAAGTCCCAACATTCATTTACGATCATATTTCTTTAACTATGTTCTTTTTTTACAAGGGGCATTTCTAAAGAACCCCTACATATGAGCACTATTTACGTGAATATGTCTATCTAAAATTCTCATATTTTTTTATCTACAATAATACCAATTCGCTCGACCATCGCGGCATAAAGATCTAGCATCTTCTTCGGTGGAATTTCTTTTACTACTTCATGAGTACTATCATCAACAATTGTAACGTAATACTCTTTTAACTTTTCATGTAGTTCAAATTTCAGTGATGTTTGGACTGGTGATAAAAATTCATTCAGTCCTTTTACCAATTCTTCCATCTTTTCCTTATCTAGTTGAGGTGTACCGTCACTAGCAACTTCATAACCATTTTTCATATTTTTATTAAGTAGATTCATTTCTTGATTTTGCAATGCATTCGTTTGTGTCATTCTAGTTGTTGAGACAAATTGTTGGTTCGATAATTTTTCAACCATGTTAAGATCCCCCATTATACATAGAAAAGCATACACATTAATCTCTAATCTATATATCGGTTAATCATCTGGATTTGTTAACTGTTTTAACTATATCTTCATAAAAAACGAACTGAACATAGCCAGTTCTTATACATAACGGTTCTCTCCTGCACGGCTTCCGAAAAAGGCAGTAAGAAGACCGACAGTAATAATTGTGACGATTGGCACTGTCCACATGTTTGTCATATCAAATAACGATCCAATTAATATCGGTCCAACCGCAGCAAATATATAACCAATCGATTGAGCCATCCCTGATAATTGGGCAGATTGTTTCGCATCTCTTGCACGCATACCAATAAATGCGAGTGCTAAACTAAATGCTCCACCTAGTCCAAGACCGAGAAAGACAATACTTATAAGGATGAACAAATAAGATGTACTTAATAAAAGGATTGTAAACCCAATAATGGAGCTCGAACAAATTCCAATTGCTACTTTTTTCTGGGAATCAAATTTTTCTGCAATAATTGGGACAGAGAAGTTTGCTGGTAAACCGATAATTTGCGTAATAGATAATAGCCAACCTGCCGTTTCCCGTGACAAACCTTTACTATGTAATATGTCTGGCAGCCAAGTAATCGTTACATAAAATAGGAACGACTGGAGCCCCATAAATAAAGCAACTTTCCACGCTAATGACGAGCGCCATATTTTATTTGATTTCTCTTGTATTTCTAACTGAATTTTTTGTGGTTTCTCTTTTTGGTCCAGTCTTAATAAAATAACCCATATAATAATTGCAACGACAGCAGGAATTGCCCAAACAAGTAGCGTATTTCGCCACCCTAAACCCATTCCACTTGCTAAAGGCACACTAAGTCCAGATGCCAAAGCCGCTAGACCACTCATGGAAGTCGTATACACACTTGTCATAAGCGCAAATTTATGTGGAAATTTATCTTTTACAATAACAGGTAAAATGACATTAAGAGTGGCAATACCTACACCAACAAGAAAAGTACCTAAGAATAGAAAAAACAAAACAGGGGTCGTCCGTACGAATAAACCAATAATGATTATAATTAGTCCAGTAATGAGCGTCCAACCATTTGATAAACGATTTGCAATAGTCGGGACAATAGGTGACATGACAGCAAAAGCAATTAATGGCAAACTTGTTAATAAACCTGCACTCCAATGGGCCAAATGAAGATCTTTTTGTATATCATTAATTAACGGTCCAACCGAAGTAATCCCGGGGCGTAAATTAAAAGCTGCTAACATGATTCCAGCCACGAGCATGACATAAATTATTTTCTTTTTTTGCTTTAATAATTGTTCCGTTTTTTCCACAAAGAGACTCCTTTCACTAGCTACTTTTCAAATAAAATTTAAGTTATCATAATAAGAAGTCATTAAGTTCAAAAAGGAATCGGTGCGAAATTTGCCCGATTCCTCTTGTTTATAAAAATGACCACAAGTTATTTTACTAACTTTTCTACTTGTGCAACAACATTTTCAACGGTAAAGCCATATTCCTCAATAATTTTATTTCCATTACCAGATGCGCCAAATGTATCGATTGCCAAAACAATTCCTTGATCTCCTGCGTATTGTTTCCAACCGAGTGGAGAAGCCATTTCAATCGCAACACGAGCTGTCACATTTTCTGGTAATACTTGATTTTTATATGCTTCGTCTTGTTTTTCAAAACGATCCCAAGATGGCATACTTACAACATTCGTATCAATGCCTTTTTCTTTTAATGCTGCTTGGGCACGAACAGCAAGTTGCACTTCTGAACCTGTCGCAATTATTAATGCATCAGGCGTTTCTTTTTCACCTTTACTTACAACATAAGCACCACGTTTTACACCTTCGTATGCTTGTTCTTTCGTCCTTTCCAACGTTGGTAAATTTTGGCGAGTGAGTACGAGTACAGTTGGTTGGTTTTTACTTTCAACAGCTAAACGCCATGCTGCTTGTACTTCATTTGCATCAGCTGGACGAATCACTGACAGATTTGGAATAGCACGTAGACCAGCAAGTTGCTCAACTGGTTCATGAGTCGGACCATCTTCTCCAACTGCAATCGAATCATGTGTAAATACATAGGTTACTGGTGCATTTTGAATGGCAGATAACCGAATGGCTGGTTTTAAATAATCACTAAATACAAAGAATGTACCCCCGTACACTTTTAATCCACCATGTAAAGCCATTCCATTTAAAGCAGCGCCCATAGCAAATTCACGAACACCGAACCAAATGTTACGCCCTGCATAGTTTTCTGATGAAAAATCACCTTCATCGTTCATATATGTTTTATTCGATTCAGCAAGGTCGGCACTTCCACCGAAAAAGTACGGAACACTTTTTGCAATCGCATTGATCACTTTCCCAGAAGACGCACGTGTAGCAAGTGTATCAACTCCAGGTGTAAATTCTGGCAAGGTTTTATCCCAGTTCTCAGGAAGTTCACCGTTGATTGCTGCAGCTAATTCTTTTGCCAATTCTGGATGTTTTTTTTCATATGTTTTAAACAGTTCATTCCAAACGTCTTCAGAAGATTTGCCAGGTTCCACTACTTTTTCACGAAAATCCGCATATACCTCTTCAGGAACGTAAAAATCAGGATGTTCCCAACCATAAAATTGTTTTGTTAACACTAGTTCATCTTTACCGAGTGGAGCACCGTGAACTTTTGATGAACCTGATTTATTAGGTGAACCGTAACCGATGACTGTTTTTACTTCAATTAATGTTGGTTGTTCAGTATTCGCTCTTGCTTCTTTAATTGCTTCACCAATCGCCTTTGTATCATTTCCATCTTCTACACGTAGTACTTGCCATCCATATGCTTCAAATCGTTTTGCCGTACTGTCTGAATATGAACGGCTTAAATCACCATCTAAAGAAATATCATTCGAGTCATATAAAACGACTAATTTACCTAACTTTAAGTGTCCAGCTAGTGATGCTGCTTCATGGGAAATACCTTCCATTAAGTCCCCATCACCAACGAGCGCATATGTATAATGATCAACAACCAATAAATCATCACGATTATATTTGTTTGCTAAATGTCTTTCTGCCATCGCCATCCCAACCGACATAGCAATCCCTTGACCTAATGGACCAGTTGTTGCTTCTACGCCGTCTGTATGATGAACTTCAGGATGACCTGGCGTACGAGAGCCTAGTTGGCGGAAATTTTTCAAGTCTTCAATCGACAAGTCATATCCTGATAAATGCAAAAGACTGTATAGTAGGGCTGAACCATGTCCCGCAGAAAGTACAAAGCGATCACGGTTAAACCATTTTGAATTTTTTGGGTTGTGATTCATAAATTCTGTCCAAAGAACGTAAGCCATTGGTGCTGCTCCCATTGGTAACCCTGGGTGCCCTGAATTTGCTTTTTCAATCATATCAATGGATAGCGTCCGAATTGTATTAATTGATAATTGTTCAACGGATATTTTGTTATTCACTGAACATTCCTCCATATCTTTTAACTGTTTGATGTGTTTCATGTTTAATTTTACTTTATCAGTTTGGAATCGCTAACAGAAAAAATTTCTAGGAACCCCTTTTTTATGGTGTTCCCACAATATTTACTATTTATTTCCCGGAACTTTCTTCCAGTCCTCTAAAAATTGTTCAATCCCTTTATCTGTTAATGGATGACTCCATAATTTTGGGAACAATGAACCTGGAATTGTAGCAATGTCAGCTCCGACAAGAGCAGCTGCTTCTACATGTTCAAGATTCCGGACACTTGCTGTAATAATTTCTGTTTCAAAATCAAAGTTTACTAACGTTTGTTTTAATCTTGCAATTAAATCAAGACCATCTACACCAATATCGTCAAGTCGACCGACAAATGGACTAACATAGGTAGCACCAGCTTTTGCAGCCATTAATCCTTGAGCAACGGAAAAAATGAGTGTAACATTTGTCTTAATTCCTTCTTTTGAAAGGATATTTACTGCTGCAAGGCCATCTTCAGTCATCGGAATTTTTACAACAACATTTGGTGCCCAACTTGCAAGTATACGTGCCTCTTTTACCATTTCTTCTGTTGTTAATCCAATTACTTCTGCACTAACCGGACCGTCAACAATGCGACAAATTTCTTTAATTACTTCTTCAAAATCTCTTCCTTCGCGGGCAATAATTGTCGGGTTCGTCGTTACACCATCAACTAAACCGAGACGATTCACTCGTTTAATTTCTTCTACATTCGCAGTATCTAAAAAAAACTTCATGCCATTGCCTCCTCATATGTATAGTTGCTAAAATTCCAAGCATAAAAGTTTATGACCTTTTTCACAGAAATGTGTCGCACACTTACTTTTTATAAGCAGGCGTGCAATATAATTTAATGACTATAATTTTAGTATACCTCAAATTCGCATGAATTCCATTACTAAATACTAATATGTAAAAAAATTGTTTAACACCGAAACCTGTCAACATGTTTATTCTATTAATTAAAAAATGGAATAATTCGCAAGTACGGATTTTAAGTACATACATTCTTGTCGTTTTAAGCGGATCGACAATTTGACTTACTTGTTCTTGACCAACATCTCTTAGAAGCATTGTTCCTTCATAAAGTCCCATTCCAGTTCGTCCCATTAAATAATGAACCATTTTTTTGTCGCTACTTCTGCGGCCTCATCAAGAGTTAACTAGAAACGATAACTACAAATCCCCCATCATTCTTCACTACTGGTGTCGTAATCCTTTCCCCTTCTTTTACTACTATCATATCATACATGTCCGTTCATTTGTTTCAGTATCTTTATAAATACAACTGAATCACTTTAACTTGACCTCTTTAACATCTAGAATAATGGAATTTTACCATTACTTCCCTATATGATTTTGTAAGTCCATTGCTTTTAAGTATTAGGAAATGATTGGATTTCAATGTTAGGAGTAGTTATGAAGAGAGAAGCTTTCACAACTTGATCAGGAAGCTTCAACTGGTACGGATAAGTTTCATAAACGATTCAAGAAATAGCTGATAGTTCTACCGTATATAACAGAATTATATAAAGTTAGAAGAAATAAACTATTTGCCATTTATTTTAAATTATGGTAATCTTTTAATCAATCGAATAGGAGTCCTTCGGGGTCGGGTGAAATTCCCAACCGGCGGTGATGAGGTATAGCCTCCAGCCCGTGACCCGTTTTCATTTGATTGGAAACGGTGGATTTGGTGAGATTCCAAAGCCGACAGTAAAAGTCTGGATGGGAGAAGGATGAACAGGAAGATGAATGATGTCCATTACTCTTATTTCGTTTTTTCACGAGATTTTTTGGTTTGTTTTTTCTCACAAGCTGAACTTTCTCGTATCGAAATGTCTTAAAATAAGAGCAATTCCGTCTTCCTATTTAACTATCGCTATTTTACCCCGTACAAAGTTATGTGCGGGGTTTTTGCTTGTTCCTTACAAATGGAGAATATTTTTTAAGGAGAGTGAAATGTCTTGAATGATGCGGATTATATGAAACTAGCCATTTCACTTGCACGTGCAACAATTGGGCAGACGAGTCCAAACCCTGCTGTTGGAGCTGTTTTAGTAAAAGATGGTTGTCTGATTAGTACAGGTGTACATCTTGAAGCAGGAACCCCTCATGCAGAAGTGCATGCGATTTCTGCAGCAGGTCCTAAGGCTAACGGAGCTACACTTTATGTCACACTTGAACCGTGTAGTCATTACGGGAAAACACCACCATGTGCAGAGGCAATTATTCATTCAAACATCAAGAAAGTATTCGTTGCTTGCTTAGATCCGAATCCACTCGTAGCCGGGCGGGGAATTGAGCTATTAAAAAAAGCAGGCCTCACTGTTGAAGTTGGTTTATGTGAAGAGGAAGCTCTTCTACTTAATGAAAAGTTTTTTCATTTTATTCAAACAAACACTCCATTTGTAACGATTAAAGCAGCTGTAACCTTAGACGGGAAAACAGCGACAAAAACTGGCGATAGTAAATGGATAACTTCCGAAGCAGCTAGACGGGATGTTCATACGTTACGTCACGAACATGATGCGATTCTTGTAGGCATCAACACCGTCTTACTTGATAACCCACTCCTTACCACCCGTAGACCCCAAGGTGGAAAAAACCCCATTCGAGTCATCTTAGATTCTCAATTAAAAATCCCTTTACACGCAAATATTTTACAGGACAAATCGGCTAAAACAATTATTTTTACTGGGAATTGTATTGATCAAACAAAAAAGAACGAGATTGAGAGCTTTGGAGCTGAAGTTATCTCTTTCCAAAGTCGGTCTATCTCCATTGAAGAAGTGTTAAACGAACTCGGCGAACGAAAAATTTTATCCGTGCTTGTTGAAGGCGGTTCAGAGGTGCATGCTTCTTTTATTAAAAGCCATTTATATCAACAGATTATTGTTTATATTGCTCCGAAAATGATTGGCGGTCGGGAGTCTATTCCTTTCATTGGTGGAGGTAGTTTAGAAAAAATTGCTGATGGAACCCAATTACGATTCACAAAAATTGAACAAATTGGACCAGACTTAAAAATCACAGCAAAACGATGTGAAAAGGAGTGATTAGCTATGTTTACCGGGATTGTTGAAGAACTTGGTACAATCCAATCCATCACTAAGAAGAGGAATACTCTGGCATTAACGATTCAAGGAAAGAAAGTATTAGAAGAGGTTCAAATCGGTGACAGCATAGCCGTAAACGGGGTTTGTTTAACCGTCACAACTTTTGATGCAAATACCTTTCAAGTTGATGTTATGCCAGAAACATTTAATGCTACATCACTATCCGTATTAAAACGAGGTTGTACAGTCAATTTAGAACAAGCGATGGCTGCAAACGGGCGATTTGGCGGGCATTTTGTCACCGGACATGTAGACGGTATTGGGACGATTTTGAAACGAGAGCCTCATGAAAATGCCATTTATTATCATATCACTTATCCGTCTACATACCGCCACTTACTTTTAATGAAAGGTTCTATTGCTGTAGATGGAACTTCATTAACTGTTTTCGGCATTGATGAAAATTATTTTACTGTATCAATTATTCCACATACAGGAGAGCAGTCTGTTATTGGGTTAAAAAAAGTTGGCGACATCGTTAACCTTGAGTTCGACTTAATCGGAAAATATTTACACCAATTTCTATTAGTGAATCACAACGATCAGCAACCTGAACGAATTTCGAAAGCATTTTTACAAAAAAATGGTTTTATTTAAGATTGCAAGGCAGCATATTAGCTTAGAAAGAAGGGATGAACCGTGTTCCATAAAATAGAAGACGCTATTAACGATTTAAAGCAAGGCAAAGTCATTATCGTTTGTGATGATGAAAACCGGGAAAATGAAGGAGATTTTATCGGTCTTGCCCAATTTGTAACCCCTGAGATGGTAAATTTTATGGCAAAGGAAGGAAGAGGACTCATTTGTACGCCAATTACAGAGGAATTAGCTAAAAAATTAGAACTATCCCCTATGGTGCAAGAAAATACTGACCCGTACGGAACTGCATTTACCATAAGTATTGATCATCAAAATACAACGACCGGCATTAGTGCTTTTGAACGTGCCCATACAATCGAACAGCTCTTGAACGAGCATTCGACTGCTAAAGATTTCAAACGACCTGGACATATTTTTCCACTCATTGCGAAAAACGGAGGCGTGTTGAAACGACCTGGTCATACAGAAGCTGCCGTTGATCTTGCCCGACTTTCCGGGGCAAAACCTGTTGGCGTTATCTGCGAGGTTATGAAAGAAGACGGCACGATGGCACGTGTTCCTGATTTACAAGAAATTGCGACAAAGTTTAATTTGAAAATGGTGACAATTCAGGATTTAATTGCCCTTCGACTTGAACACGATACCTTCATTCGACGGGAAGCGGAAATTCATTTACCTACAGAATATGGGGATTTTCAAGCAATTGGATACAAAGATCTTTTAGAAGGAAAAGAACATATTGCCCTCGTTAAAGGGGAAATAAACGGAGAAGATCCTGTTTTACTGCGTGTGCATTCGGAATGTTTAACTGGTGATGTATTTGGGTCGAACCGTTGTGACTGTGGACCGCAACTTCATGCCGCACTTGACCAAATCGAAAAAGCTGGGCGAGGAATTCTTCTTTATATGCGTCAAGAAGGAAGAGGCATCGGATTAATTAATAAATTGAAAGCATACAAACTACAAGAAGAAGGATATGACACCGTGGAAGCCAATCATAAACTCGGTTTTCCGGCAGATTTACGAAACTATGGAGTTGGTGCCCAAATTCTGCGCGATCTCGGTGTGAAAAAAATGCGCCTATTAACAAACAATCCGCGGAAGATTTCCGCACTAGAACGTTACGGTTTACAAGTTGTTGAGCGAGTACCATTACAATTACCAATAAAAAAAGAAAATGAATACTACTTACAAACAAAAAAAGAGAAATTAGGTCATTTATTAATTTTACAATAGGAGGGAATTTAAATGAAAAAAATTGAAGGAAATTTAGTTGGAACTGGATTAAAAATTGGAATTGTCGTATCCCGTTTTAATGAATTTATTACGAGTCGCTTACTCAGTGGTGCAGAAGACGCATTGAAAAGACACGGCGTCGTTAAAGAAGACATGACCGTTCTTTGGGTTCCCGGTGCATTTGAAATTCCATTAGCCGCAAAAAAATTAGTAGAACGCAAGGAATTTGATGCAATCATTACACTCGGAACTGTCATTCGTGGAGCTACCCCCCATTTTGATTATGTTAGTAATGAAGTTGCAAAAGGTGTCGCAAGTATCGGTTTACAGTCCGAAATACCAGTTATTTTCGGCGTCTTAACAACTGACACCATTGAACAAGCAATCGAACGTGCCGGAACGAAAGCAGGCAATAAAGGTTACGAAGCCGCTGTTGCCGCAATTGAAATGGGGAACTTATACCGGGAATTGGAGAAGTAATTTTAGTATGCTGCCTTACTAGAGATGTAGGCAGCTTTTTTGTATTTGAACATCCAGGGACTTCTAAGGAAATAAAATTAATATTATTCGCTAAATGAATATGACACGCCTAACTTCGGAAGTACAGCTCCAACTTCGGAAATAAAGCTGGAACTTCGGAATGATCGAACCACTCTTCGAAAATAAATGCTCCTTCCTCGGAAATATAACCACGCTCTTCGGAAATTACCTCTAATCTTCTGAAATAATGCTCGAGCTTCAGACAATATCTCTGGCCTTCGGGAATTCAACTTCTACTGTCAAAAAACCGTTGCTCATAAGGAACTTGATTTTACTATAAATGACTATTTTCCGCTCCTTTTTGTATCTCTTCACTCTTATGTTATACTTGTAACACTAATATTTAAGGGTGTTTCACATGATTCGTACTTTTGCTGTAACAACTAATTCTAAAGCGGTTCTTGATCTTCCCGTGCAACGTTTAAATGATGAAGACATTTTGTGGTACTGGGTCGATATCCATAATCCAACTGAGGAAGAAACGGAACTTCTCCATTCCTTTTTCCATTTTCATCCACTTGCTATCGAGGATTGTTTACATTATTTACAACGACCGAAAATTGACTTTTATGAAGGGTATCATTTTTACGTCCTACATTCCATTAATAAACATACTCTTTTAGCGGAAGAAATTGATGTTTTTGTCGGGGATAATTTTATTGTCACTTTTCATTTATCTGATTCGCCAGAAATTGCAATGATTTTTCAAAAGGTAAAACAAAATGATGACAAAATTTTAAAAAGTGGAAGTCTATATATCTTTTATTTACTTCTGGATAAAATTGTTGATGAATATTTTCCGACTGTTTATAAACTTGAAGATACAATTGGTGATCTTGATGATAAAAGTGGTAGTCCTGATTTAATGGAAGATGTGTTTGAATTACGAGCTCAATTGTTAAAACTACGGCGGACAATTATTCCAATGAGTGAACTATTATACCGAATCCTCAACTCAGAACGGGTAAATATCTCAAAAGAGAATCGCTTTTACTTCATGGATATCCATGATCATTTGTTAAGACTTATTGAAATTATTGAATCAAATCGAGAAATGACCAATGATATCCGCGACAGTTATATATCAATCAACTCATACAGAATGAATAACATTATGAAAACATTAACCGTTCTTTCCTCCATTTTCATTCCACTTACCTTTATTGCAAGTATTTACGGAATGAACTTCGAGTACATCCCAGAACTCTCCTGGCGGTGGGGCTACTTCGCCATTCTCGGTACGATGTTCATTGTTGGTTCGTTAATGTTATTTGTATTGTGGAAGATGGGGTGGTTTAAGTGAGTTCTAATTACGATACCCCCCTCATTCTTCTATACATATATATTTTGATAAAGCCCCAATGTTCTTTTATCCTACCCATATCGTATTTCCATTAGATTCATAGTATAATTTTATTTGAGAAAAATTATAGGGAGGATCCTTTATGAGAAGGAAGTTTCGAAGTTATTTTCTATTTCTTATTTTGCTAATCTTCACCAGTTCTTTTGTACTACCTACTACAACATTAGCAGCAGTAGATAAAACAAAACCGACAATTACTGGTGCATCAAACAAAACTATTTATGTCGGCTCTTCTTTTAACCCTAAGTCTGGTGTTACCGCGAAAGACAATGTGGACGGTAATCTTACGAGCAAAATTAAAATTTCCGGCTCTGTTAACACGAAAAAAGTGGGAACTTATCAATTAACTTACACAGTTTCCGATAAAGCTAAAAATAAAACAACCGTTAAACGGACAATTACTGTTAAAAAAGATACTGTTAAACCGACAATTTCCGGTGCATCAAACAAAACTATTTATGTCGGCTCTTCTTTTAACCCTAAGTCTGGCGTTACAGCGAAAGACAATGTGGACGGTAATCTTACGAGCAAAATTAAAATTTCCGGCTCTGTTAACACGAAAAAAGTGGGAACTTATCAATTAACTTACACAGTTTCCGATAAAGCTAAAAATAAAACAACCGTTAAACGGACAATTACTGTTAAAAAAGATACTGTTAAACCGACAATTTCCGGTGCATCAAACAAAACTATTTATGTCGGCTCTTCTTTTAACCCTAAGTCTGGCGTTACAGCGAAAGACAATGTGGACGGTAATCTTACGAGCAAAATTAAAATTTCCGGCTCTGTTAACACGAAAAAAGTGGGAACTTATCAATTAACTTACACAGTTTCCGATAAAGCTAAAAATAAAACAACCGTTAAACGGACAATTACTGTTAAAAAAGATACTGTTAAACCGACAATTTCCGGTGCATCAAACAAAACTATTTATGTCGGCTCTTCTTTTAACCCTAAGTCTGGCGTTACAGCGAAAGACAATGTGGACGGTAATCTTACGAGCAAAATTAAAATTTCCGGCTCTGTTAACACGAAAAAAGTGGGAACTTATCAATTAACTTACACAGTTTCCGATAAAGCTAAAAATAAAACAACCGTTAAACGGACAATTACTGTTAAAAAAGATACTGTTAAACCGACAATTTCCGGTGCATCAAACAAAACTATTTATGTCGGCTCTTCTTTTAACCCTAAGTCTGGCGTTACAGCGAAAGACAATGTGGACGGTAATCTTACGAGCAAAATTAAAATTTCCGGCTCTGTTAACACGAAAAAAGTGGGAACTTATCAATTAACTTACACAGTTTCCGATAAAGCTAAAAATAAAACAACCGTTAAACGGACAATTACTGTTAAAAAAGATACTGTTAAACCGACAATTTCCGGTGCATCAAACAAAACTATTTATGTCGGCTCTTCTTTTAACCCTAAGTCTGGCGTTACAGCGAAAGACAATGTGGACGGTAATCTTACGAGCAAAATTAAAATTTCCGGCTCTGTTAACACGAAAAAAGTGGGAACTTATCAATTAACTTACACAGTTTCCGATAAAGCTAAAAATAAAACAACCGTTAAACGGACAATTACTGTTAAAAAAGATACTGTTAAACCGACAATTTCCGGTGCATCAAACAAAACTATTTATGTCGGCTCTTCTTTTAACCCTAAGTCTGGCGTTACAGCGAAAGACAATGTGGACGGTAATCTTACGAGCAAAATTAAAATTTCCGGCTCTGTTAACACGAAAAAAGTGGGAACTTATCAATTAACTTACACAGTTTCCGATAAAGCTAAAAATAAAACAACCGTTAAACGGACAATTACTGTTAAAAAAGATACTGTTAAACCGACAATTTCCGGTGCATCAAACAAAACTATTTATGTCGGCTCTTCTTTTAACCCTAAGTCTGGCGTTACAGCGAAAGACAATGTGGACGGTAATCTTACGAGCAAAATTAAAATTTCCGGCTCTGTTAACACGAAAAAAGTGGGAACTTATCAATTAACTTACACAGTTTCCGATAAAGCTAAAAATAAAACAACCGTTAAACGGACAATTACTGTTAAAAAAGATACTGTTAAACCGACAATTTCCGGTGCATCAAACAAAACTATTTATGTCGGCTCTTCTTTTAACCCTAAGTCTGGCGTTACAGCGAAAGACAATGTGGACGGTAATCTTACGAGCAAAATTAAAATTTCCGGCTCTGTTAACACGAAAAAAGTGGGAACTTATCAATTAACTTACACAGTTTCCGATAAAGCTAAAAATAAAACAACCGTTAAACGGACAATTACTGTTAAAAAAGATACTGTTAAACCGACAATTTCCGGTGCATCAAACAAAACTATTTATGTCGGCTCTTCTTTTAACCCTAAGTCTGGCGTTACAGCGAAAGACAATGTGGACGGTAATCTTACGAGCAAAATTAAAATTTCCGGCTCTGTTAACACGAAAAAAGTGGGAACTTATCAATTAACTTACACAGTTTCCGATAAAGCTAAAAATAAAACAACCGTTAAACGGACAATTACTGTTAAAAAAGATACTGTTAAACCGACAATTTCCGGTGCATCAAACAAAACTATTTATGTCGGCTCTTCTTTTAACCCTAAGTCTGGCGTTACAGCGAAAGACAATGTGGACGGTAATCTTACGAGCAAAATTAAAATTTCCGGCTCTGTTAACACGAAAAAAGTGGGAACTTATCAATTAACTTACACAGTTTCCGATAAAGCTAAAAATAAAACAACCGTTAAACGGACAATTACTGTTAAAAAAGATACTGTTAAACCGACAATTTCCGGTGCATCAAACAAAACTATTTATGTCGGCTCTTCTTTTAACCCTAAGTCTGGCGTTACAGCGAAAGACAATGTGGACGGTAATCTTACGAGCAAAATTAAAATTTCCGGCTCTGTTAACACGAAAAAAGTGGGAACTTATCAATTAACTTACACAGTTTCCGATAAAGCTAAAAATAAAACAACCGTTAAACGGACAATTACTGTTAAAAAAGATACTGTTAAACCGACAATTTCCGGTGCATCAAACAAAACTATTTATGTCGGCTCTTCTTTTAACCCTAAGTCTGGCGTTACAGCGAAAGACAATGTGGACGGTAATCTTACGAGCAAAATTAAAATTTCCGGCTCTGTTAACACGAAAAAAGTGGGAACTTATCAATTAACTTACACAGTTTCCGATAAAGCTAAAAATAAAACAACCGTTAAACGGACAATTACTGTTAAAAAAGATACTGTTAAACCGACAATTTCCGGTGCATCAAACAAAACTATTTATGTCGGCTCTTCTTTTAACCCTAAGTCTGGCGTTACAGCGAAAGACAATGTGGACGGTAATCTTACGAGCAAAATTAAAATTTCCGGCTCTGTTAACACGAAAAAAGTGGGAACTTATCAATTAACTTACACAGTTTCCGATAAAGCTAAAAATAAAACAACCGTTAAACGGACAATTACTGTTAAAAAAGATTCAGTTAAACCGACAATTTCCGGTGCATCAAACAAAACTATTTATGTCGGCTCTTCTTTTAACCCTAAGTCTGGCGTTACAGCGAAAGATAATGTGGACGGTAATCTTACGAGCAAAATTAAAATTTCCGGCTCTGTTAACACGAAGAAAGTGGGAACTTATCAATTAACTTACACAGTTTCCGATATAGCTAAAAACAAAACGACGGTTAAACGGACAATTACTGTTAAAAAAGATACGATTAAACCGATTATCTCTGGTGCTACAAATAAAAACATTAATATTGGTACATCTTTTAACCAATTAGCAGGTGTTACTGCGAAAGATAATTTAGATGGCAACATAACGAAATCTATTAAAATCTCGGGGGCTGTTAACGTAAATAAAGCAGGGACTTATAAGCTAATATACTCTGTTTCTGATAAAGCTGGAAACAAAGCCACTGTTACTAGAATCGTTACGGTCATCGATCATATTAAACCTATTTTATCTGGGGTTACAGATGTTACCATTAATTTTGGAGATAAGTTTAATCCGATAGAAGGTATTTCGGCCACTGATAATAACGATGGAGATTTAACTAAAGAAATCCAAGTCTCGGGGGCTGTTAACGTAAATAAAGCAGGGACTTATAAGTTAACATACTCTGTTTCTGATAAAGCTAGAAACAAAGCCACTGTTACTAGAATCGTTACGGTCATCGATTATATTAAACCTGTTTTATCCGGGGTTACAGACGTTACTATTAATTTTGGAGATACTTTTGATCCGTTAGAAGGTATTTCGGCCACTGATAATAACGATGGAGATTTAACTAAAGAAATTCAAGTCTCGGGGGCTGTTAACGTAAATAAAGCGGGGACTTATGAACTTATGTATACTGTCACTGATAATGCCGGGAACAAAGATACAAAAAAACGTATCGTTGCTGTCATCGACCATATCCCCCCAACAATTACAGGTGTCGGAAATACTACAGTTGGTTTATATACTGATTTTAATATACTTGAAGGAGTTACTGCTCTAGATAATAATGACGGAGATTTAACAAAATACATTAAAACAAATGGTACGGTTGACACATCTAAAGAAGGCTCTCATGTCATTTCTTATACTGTAACCGATGCAGCGGGAAATACCACTGAAATTAAACGAACAATTACAGTTAAAAAAATTCCTGTTACTAGTGTTTCTATTGAAGCACCTGACAGCATAAAAACAGGGAAATTAGTCCAATTAAATGCATCCATCTCTCCTAGTAATGCAACAGAACAAAAAATAACTTGGACTAGCAGCAATGAAGAAATCGCCTCAATAGATGAAAATGGAATATTAACAACCTATACGGAAGGTACGATTACAATTACAGCCACTGTAGATGGTATTAGTGGTTCCAAAACAATTACTATATCTGATCGACCAAATCTTTATGTCTATCGCTCTGGATCTTCATCTATTAATGGAGTAATCACAAGCTTCAGCATTTCAATTATTAACAAAGAGTCGGATGAAACGGTATATATTGATAGTTTAAAAGTATATGAAGATAATTCTATTTTTTCAACTTACTCTTCCCAAACTTTGCAAAACTCAGGAATTAGTACTATTCTTAATCCAAAAGAAAGTTGGGGAATTAGTATAAGATATAAATATGGTGGGGTATGGTCAGGAAGAAGTGAAGCTGTTGTTACCGTCAAAACACAAAATGGAAAGTATTATGATTATCGTGTATCTCTTTAAGTTAAAAGATTCCTTAATTCTTAAATAACCCTTTCTTGGAAAAGATTAATATAAAAAAATCGATGGCGCAACTTACCATCGATTTTTTCCAATTATTAAGAGGTCATCTGATTTTTTACACAATAGATACAGCAACGTATTATCCTTTTACATTCGGTACGACAGTTGTGTCTGTTTCTACATACTGTTTGTCTTTTATAAAAGAAATCGCTACTAAACTGACAAGAGCGGTGAAAATCATATATAACGCTACTGGGACATACGAATCATTGAATCTTGCTAATAATGCTGTTGCTACAAGAGGCGCAGTTCCCCCTGCAACAGCTGCACCAAGCTGGTAGCCTAGCGAAATCCCGGTATTCCGGATATTTGCAGGGAAAAATTCAGAAATCATTGTACCAAGAACAGCATTAACTGATCCCCAAATTAGGCCTAATCCAATAATCGTTGCTACAAATAATAGAAGTACAGATCCTTGTTGTAACAGCCAAAAATATGGAAACGCATATAAAATGGTCATCGCAATGCCAAATAAGTAAATTTTCTTTCGACCAATTTTATCAGATAAATGACCGATAATTGGAATTAAAATAGTTGCAACTAAAGATCCTACAACAACGGCATTTAGTGCATCCGTATTATCGTAATGCAAATGTCCTGTTGCATATGACACAATAAATGTTCCAAATATATAGAATGGTGCTGTCTCGACTACTTTTGAACCCATCGCAATGAGTACGGCTTTCCAATGGTATTTTAACGTATCAACAATCGGTAATTTAATAACCTCCCCGGCTTCTTGCGCCTTTTTAAATGCAGGTGTTTCATCAATGCCTTTCCGAATCCAAAGTCCAAAAATAACAAGGAACGCACTTAATAGGAAAGGAACACGCCAACCCCAAGCCATAAATTGTGCTTCTGGTAAAAGTGTCATGACCGACATGACGAGAGAGCCTAAGATGAGTCCGATAGAAATCCCCATTTGTGGTACACTACCAAATAACCCTTTTTTATTTTTTGGTGCGTACTCAACAGCAAGTAGGACAGAGCCACCCCATTCTCCGCCTAGGGCTAATCCCTGAACGAAACGTAAGCAAGTTAAAAAAATTGGTGCCCAAATACCAATTACTTGATATGTAGGTAATGCTCCCATACCGAACGTCGAAATTCCCATTAAACTCAATGTTAATACTAATGTCTTCTTTCTTCCTAAACGGTCACCAATATGACTAAACAAAACACCACCAATTGGCCGTAAGAAAAACGCAATTGCAAACGATGTGTAAGCTATTAATAAACCGATTGTTGGATCCTCCGTAACAAAAAATAACTGATTAAATACTAATGAAGCTACAGTACCATATAAAAAGTAATCAAACCATTCAATTGCACTTCCTATTAAACTAGCAGCTAATACTCGAATATTCCCTTTTCCCATAACATTACCCCTTTCTCCCTTTTAAAATCCCCTTTGCTTTTAAGACGATGGAAAACCACAAGATGAACATGATATCACAACGATCATTTTAACCCGTTTTCCAGCAGCCTTACGTTAACGCTTACATTTTTACGTTATACACCGTGCATATATTGCTTTTTAGTCATCAGATGACCAGATAGTCATATCATCATTTTATCAGGACAAGATCATTTCGTAAATATATTTTTTCGGAAAAATTCATTTATTTTAACTAACTATATTTTTCCAACCAATTAAAAAAGATGAAGCCTCTAGTAGTGACTCCACCTTTTACCAATCCTTACATTCATTTATTTCGTATTGACATTGACATTCATATTTACCTTTGGCTCTGGTTTTGCTGTGAATTGATTTTTATCCTTTACAAATGAAATTGCAAATAAGCTAATAAATGCAGCGAGCATCATGTAAAGCGCGACCGGAACATATGAATTATTGAATTTTGCAAGTAGTGCAGTTGCAACGAGTGGTGCTGTACCACCTGCAATCGCCGCTCCCAATTGATAGCCAAGTGAAATTCCTGTATTACGAATTTTCGCTGGGAAAAATTCAGAAATCATCGTACCGAGTACAGCATTAACTGATCCCCAAATAATTCCTAGACCAATCACCGTTGCCAAAATTAGCAAGAAAACTGACCCTTGTTCTAACATCCAAAAATACGGAAATGGATAAATGATTGTTGCAAAAATTGAAAACATGTAAATTTTCTTTCTACCAATTTTATCTGATAGGCTACCAATAATTGGAATCATAATTGTGGCAGAAAGCGCCCCAATCATAACAGCACTTAAAGCAGCCGTGTTATCATAGCCTAATTGATTCGTTGCATAAGACACGATAAACGTTCCAAAAATGTAGAACGGTGCAGTTTCAACAACTTTTGAACCCATTGCGATTAATACGGCTTTCCAATGATATTTCAATGTATCGGCAATAGGAAGTTTCGAGACATCCCCAGATGCTTGTGCCTTTTTAAAAGCTGGTGTTTCGTCAATTCCAAGTCGAATCCATAAGCCAAAACCGACTAGTACAACACTAAGTAGGAACGGTACACGCCAGCCCCAAGACATGAATTGTGCTTCTGGTAACAGTGTCATAACAGACATAACGAGTGAACCTAAAATCAGTCCAATAGAAATACCCATTTGCGGAATACTACCAAATAGTCCCTTTTTATCTTTCGGAGCGTATTCAACAGCTAATAGAACGGCTCCTCCCCATTCGCCACCAAGGGCTAATCCTTGAATAAATCGCATACAAGTAAGAAAAATCGGTGCCCAAATGCCAATAACTTGGTATGTAGGTAAAACTCCCATCCCAAAAGTCGAAATACCCATTAAGCCTAACGTTAAAATCAATGTCTTTCTCCGACCAAGCTTGTCCCCAATATGACTAAAAATCACACCACCGATTGGACGTAAGAAAAACGCTATTGCAAATGACGTATAGGCAATCATTAACCCAACTGTTGGGTCTTCATTAACGAAAAAAAGCTGATTGAAAACAAGGGATGCAACGGTACCATATAAAAAGTAGTCAAACCATTCAATCGCGCTCCCTATTAAACTTGCAGATAATACTCGCACATTACCTTTCATTTAAAATTCTCCCTTCCAGTATGTTCTATATGAGGCTTACAACATGAAACGCTTTCATTAGTGAGATGGAATATTACTATTTTCATTGTATGAATCGTGTTTTTCATAGTCATCAGATGACCTGTTTATCTTATGTTGTTATATTACCATAATTTCTCAAGCTTTGTAAACGTTTTTGTCACAAAAAGTTCATAATTAGTGAAAGGGTTCACAATCAAAGTGGAATATCTACGGAATTTGACAAGTCCCATACATTCGCTAATTAAGAAGTTGACCAAACTCCTATAGAAATCCTTAATCACGTATCGTTATCGTATGTTATCATATTCCTATAATAATTTATTAAAATAGGTGCTAAAATGACGAAAAAGAAACAACCTCTACCCCCACGCAAAAAACGGTACACTCGAACAGTTCGATTACAAAAAGCGAAACAATGAGCTTCAACATATAATGGAAAAAACATCATAAAAGGGTATGCGAAATGGTTCGGTGTCGACCTTCCGAATTAAAAATGGCTGGAATCCATATAACCTCCAAAGAGAAATAGATTGCGAACCAATCTATACAAGACAAACAAAAAAGAAAACAACAAATGAAAGAGAAAAAACGTGTAGAATTAGAAGAGAAAATGGAAGGAGAAATATTTTTTGTAGCTGGTTACACTTCAAGTGATGTACCCTATGGCTTCACAATTAAAAAAGAGGAATATATCATAACGGACGTAGAAGATGACTTTCCATTTTGACTGGTCTAAAACTGTCTAATTCTAAAAATATAACCTAATACCCTAAATTATATGGATTAATACCTATTAATCGGTGTCTAAATCTAATTATGTATTAGGAGGATATTCGAGTAGATTTATTAAGGGGTCAGTAGATTGTCTAAGTCTAGTGATTTAGACATTAGTATAAAAGGTTTATAAAAGATGTGAGTTGTCTAAATCTAAGATATGTTTTATCTCTTATAAATCATTAAGGGGCGAATATTCCATATTGGTGTATTCATTCCCCTAAATTTATGAACGGAAATTAATCTAGAAATAAAAGGAGGGAAATTAAATGGCAGGAGGACGTAGAGGACGTCAAAAACGTAAAAAGGTTTGTTATTTTACAGCAAATCATATTACTTATATTGACTATAAAGACGTAGATCTTCTTAAGGAATTCATTTCTGAAAGAGGTAAAATCTTACCAAGACGTGTAACTGGTACAAGTGCAAAATATCAACGTATGTTGACAAGAGCAATTAAACGTTCACGTCAAGTTGCATTGTTACCATTTGTTGCAGAAGAAAAATAATAAATGTTAAAAGACATCCATCAAGATTTGGATGTCTTTTTTGCTTCAATTCAATAGGTTTATTAGCATGTAAATCTAAAAGTGTTTTCATATATTGCTCTCCTTTGAGTTATTTAAAAATAAAAGAGCTTAAAAAAGCATATTACATATCGGAGTGTGCCGCTGCCCCTTTATGAAGTTAGGAATATGTTGAAGAATAGCGTCGATACTTGATTTTTTTCCATATTCCAAAAATAATTAGTACAGGAACCCCCCTGTGTTAGGATAGATGTCGCATAGAACTTTAGGTATACTAGAGTAAATATGCGGAGGGAAAAAGATGACTAAAAAAATAATCAATTCATACCCAAAAGAACAAAAAGATGCAATTTTAGCTAGAATGATGCCACCTAACAATGAATCAGTGCGGAAAATTAGTGGTTATGCAGTTCCAAGTGATAGCAAAACTTCTGATAAATGGAGTAGTGAAGATAAGTTTTTAATCGTTTTAGAAACTTATACGATGAATGAATCGGAATTAGCAGAGTATTGCCGAAAAAAAGGAATATATCGGGAACAAATTGAGGCTTGGAAAAGAGTCTGTATGACTGCTAATCATCGCCACTTAGAACAATCTAAAATGGTTATTCAAGAGCTAAAAGAGGAAAAAGTACGAGCGAAAGAACTTGAAAAGGAATTACGGAAAAAGGAGAAAGCCCTCGCTGAAGCAGCGGCATTATTATTACTTAGAAAAAAGGCCCAAGCGATTTTGGGGGACCTAGAGGGCGAATGATTAGCCTTTCAGATCGCAAAAAAGCAATCGAGTTAATCCAAGAAGCAAATCGAAATGGGGCACGTTTAGCAAATGCGTGTAAAGAATTAAATATTAGTGGCCGTACGTATCAAAGGTGGATTAAAGAAGGGGATGTGAAAGAAAATCAACGTCCTTTGGCTGAACGACCAGAGCCAAAGAATAAGCTCACATTGGAAGAAAGACAAGAAATTATAAACATTGTAAATACAGATGAATATGCAGATTTACCGCCATCTCAAATTGTCCCAAAATTAGCTGATGAAGGTAGATATATGGCATCTGAGTCTACTTTTTATCGTATTTTACATGAAGAAAAAATGCAAAATCATCGAGGAAGAAGTAAAAAGCCAGTACGAAAAGTTCCTACTACTCATATTGCCACTGGACCAAATCAAGTTTGGACCTGGGATATTACTTGGCTAAAAGGCCCAGTTCTCGGATTATATTTTTATTTATATATGATTATCGATATTTTCAGTCGAAAGATTGTATTGGGAAATTTGGGAAATGGAAAGTGCTGAGCACGCACAAGAAATAAGAAAGGCAGTTTTAAACGAGAAGATAAATGGGCGACCATTAGTATTACATTCGGATAACGGTAGTCCAATGAAAGCAGCTACATTTCAGGCGACATTAGAAAAGTTAGGAATTCAAAAATCTTATTCCAGACCACGAGTAAGTAATGATAATCCTTATTCTGAAGCGATGTTTCGGACAGTAAAGTATCGACCAGAGTATCCAGAGAATGGATTTGAAAATGTTGATTTGGCGAGAACTTGGGGTATGAAATTAATTGATTGGTATAACAATGAACACTATCATAGTGGAATCAATTTTGTTACACCAAATCAACGCCACGCTGGAAAAGATACAGAAATACTTAAAAATCGAAAAGAAGTATATGAAAAGGCCAAATTAGAACATCCTGAACGATGGGCGAAAACATCAAGAAGTTGGGATCCGATTAAACTAGTGGCATTAAATCCAATCAAGGAAGAGGAGTTTATAAATACAAGTACCAAATAAAGGGGATTAAATTAGAGCCACAGCGATAGCTGCTTGCCATTGACTGTAGCGCTCGATTCTTGGTAGGCGATGGATGGGGTCGGGGGCCCCACCAGCGAAGACCTAGAATCGAATTGTCCGTGTTACAATTGCTTTGCGGGTGAGTCCTTAAGGCTGTTTTTTCGCCTGACCCGCATCCATTTCACAACACGGACAAAAGCAAAGTCAACGGTGGCGGATGAGGCATGATTTTATTATAGAGAGTTTATTACTGAAAATGCGACAACTATATTGACAAACACCGTCCTTAACTTTTCTGTCCAGTCAAGTGTATCCTATCCACTTCCTTTGCGGCATCAACTATAGTGGCTGAAAGTCATACATCAAGATATATTCCAAACTGGAGTCTTCCTGTAAAAGGAACTCTATATATCAGAAAAAGTTATACTAACCGTATTTCAGTGTATGGACAAACATTCTTAGAAGGGTTTTTCAATAAAACAGCTCCAGTAGATTCTCTTTATATTAGGGTAGCTGCACAAATACATGGTAACCCAGTTCCAGTAAAGTCACATACAGCACTATTAGGTGAAAATTCACCAGCTTTAACCGTTGACCTAGGACCGAATGATGGATCTTTAAAGTATAGTGCTGTAGGAAGTCATAATGCTAAAAAAGGAGGAACTACTTATAGCTTAACCAATACATCTGTTGATTGGTAATCTAAAAGTAAAAGTCTAGGGTAAATGTTGCTTCAACATCATTTGCCCTATTATAAATGGGGGACTTTACTTGCTGAAAAGAATCTGTTTCATTTCTTTATTTTTCATAATTGTTATTGGATGTTCAGATAAAACTGTTGAAAAAAGTGATAAAGATATTCCAAGTGACTCTACTCAGGTGGGTATGGTATTAGGATTGTATGATGAATCAGCGACTGATAGTAAACAAATGATACATAAGATTAAAGCAAATGAAGCATATACACCGGAAATTTATATTAAGAATAATTTTCCAAATGAATCCAGTTTTAGACTATTTTTTTTAAAAGACTATAAACAGTGTGAGGTTTTCACGGATGATGAAGTTAAATCTAGTTATATAGACATAAAACTAAAGCATCTTGAAGAGAAAAGTATTCAAGTGAAAATACCTTTAGTTGAAGAAGGTTTACATGACTTTATAGTAATAGCAGTTCGAGATCCCGACAATACTTTGGATAAGGAACAGTATGTTGATTCAACTCAAGTTTATTTGTCTCGAAGAGTTTCTCTTATTTCGGGGGATATAAAATCAACTGATAACATAATTTATACTCCTCTTAATTCAAATAATAACATCAATGGTCAGGATATTTATACTGAACCATTTATATCATTAAAAAGTGAAAATATAACAGTTGCATGATTAATATCAAAAGAATCTTTGAAAAGTGCATTTATTAATTTGGGTTCAAATGATAAAAAAAAGGTTTGCATTAATCTCAATACTAGGAAAAAAACAAATATCCTTGGGTAAATACAGTTTTATAGAAATTAAAGAGCCAGGTAATTTAGAAATAGAGTTAACTAATTTTCAATTTAACTCTAATAAACCTCAGAATGCAATAATAGTACTTATAGAAAACCCATTTACTACAGATGAAATAGAACTGTTAAGAGAAGATGTAAAGTTTACCAACCTAATAACAATCACACCTTAAAGACACTTTAGTGAGTGGCTTCAGATTGTCGACAAAAGGGGATGAATCCAATCCCCTTTTTTGTGATTTACTTAATGAATATAGTTTATCATCGTGCTTCTTTACTTTAAAGTATGCTGGAAGGCCAATAATTTTTTTGTGAAAATTTTTAATCGTCTCAGTAACATAATCAAAAAGTTGTTTGGGTTTTATTGACTTAACTTAGAAATTCATAGAACACCAGAAAGTTTGAAAGAATATTTATCTTGGTCCCTGAAGATGAGTTTCGTAAGTTTTCTCTTAACCGTTACGGAGAAATCACTCCTCAAATTGATGGGAATTGAACCATCTATCAAACTATTTCTATGATTATGGTTATAATTTTTTGTAAAATTTCCTCTTTCAGATGGTCATTACTCATTGTGGGATGGCAAAACATTCACGATGATAATAGAAACGGCTTGTGAATCACATATGGTAAATAACCATCTAAAAATTAAAATAAAAAGGATTGATATTCCTTTTTCAATAGTAAACTATTAATATAAAGTATTTTCTTTTCTTATTTGTTTGCAACTTTTAATGGTTGGCGGGTAACTTAGCAATATTTTAATATTGGGATAAACGCTATGCGCTCTCTTGAGCTTCTAGGAATCTCACATTTTTTGTGAATTCTATGGATCTCTTCGTGAGCGTATTTTTGCGTTTATATAAAATTCCAGAAGGGAGAGATTTACATGCAAATGTTTGAGACAGAAACTGCGGGAAGGAGATCCGCAACCTTTAATCTACCAAAAATGAAGCAAATACTGCTGCCCGCCACCATTGACTTAACTTACAGTCAATGGCATGCAACTCCGAGGCTCTGACTCTTTTCTTTAAAGAGCTATTATTTCATTAGTGGCTCTCCGATTCGCAAATGGCTCTATTGTTCGAATTTGATGGCTCAAAACTCCGCATAAGTGGCTTATTTTAATGTAAGCCCATATTTGTTCTCATAGGGTACGTATTCTCTTCTCTTAGTCCCCATATTGACAGTATCTCCGGTCTGGTGTAACTGCCACAAAAGACAAAACTTCATCTTTAAATGTATTTAAAGATGGTAGTCGTCAAGTATATCGTGCAAATCATTAGTTATTTAAGGGAACAACGAGAGTGTTAAGAAATAAATACTATATTTATGTTTTTAACAGTAATTATGAAAATGAATATTTAATATTTTGTGAACATTTTAACATTATTGTTTACAATTAATTTTGATAATTGTATCATTAAAGTGTGTTCAAAGAGAGGAGGGATTTAAGATGAAACGCAAAGAATTTGAAATTCCAACTAGAAGTATGAGATGCGGTGGTTTTAACTGTGGTTAATATCTACATTTAAGGATCAAGTATCACAAATGAGGGAACAAATCATAGGAAAGTATGATTTGTTCCCTCATATTAAAAAATATAGAAGATGCCAATTCCCAAAAGAAAAGTAATAGGGGGATAATAAGATGTACTTTAAGGAATATAACCTATATATTAATGATGAAAATAAAGTTCTTTTTGATCTTAACAATTGTGATATATATGAATTGAATGAAGAATTTTATACAAATTTCAAAAGAGTTTATAAGGGGGGATTAATTGAGGATTTTCCAGAAATAGAACAATTCATTAACGATAAAATTCAAATAAAAAGCTCCTTTGAAAAATATAATGAAAATCTTAACACTATTAAAATTAATGTAAGTCATGGTTGTAACTTAAGATGTTCCTATTGTTACGCAGGAAATGGAGATTATGGTGATAAAGGTCTGTGTATGAATAGAGATATAGCTCAAAGAATATCCTATCTTATTGACAATTATGCATTAAATGTAAATAAGTTGACTTTCTTTGGTGGTGAACCTACTCTTAATCTAAAAATTATCAAATACTTTTGTGAAAAATACCCTGACTTTACATTTTTTATACAAACCAATGGAACTACTTTAATGAATCCTAATTTTATGGACTTAGTAAATAATTATAATTTTAAAATTACCTTGAGCATTGATGGACCGCAAGAAGTTCATGATAAACAACGTATAGATGCCAAAGGTAATCCAACATACGAAAGAATAAGACATAATGTTAAGAATATATCTCCTATTAAAATTGATTCTATACAAGCTACATATACCCCTAATTCAGAACAACTTTATTCAAAAAAAGAAATTGCACAATTAATTTACAATGATTTTGGGGTAACAAATATTGCTGTAAATGATGTATGGGATGGCTCCCCACTTAAATATGAAATAGATGTTGATAAAATTGAAGAACAGTTTAATGACTTTTTAAATCCTAACCCTTACTATATGAGAACAAGAGTTGCCGATATCCTGTCTATATTTTTTTCAAAGGATGTCGATTGGTATCATTTTTGTGATGCTAGTTTATCATTAGTTTCTATAGATCCAAATGGAGATATTTGGCCGTGTCATCTTTTTGTTAAAACATCAGAGAAAATAGCAAATATTAACGATGATTTTGACTATGTTTGGAAAAAAATATCTGCATATCCTGAATTATTTCACCAAGATACTAAAGATAATGATATTTGTTCTAATTGTATCGCTAGATTCAGATGTAGAAGTTGTAAAAGAACTGAAGAAACCCCCTACAAAAAGGAACGATGTGAATTAATGAGGTTTGAAACAGTAAAAGTTCTTGATTTAATTGCGGAAAATAATGACAAGATTGATAAAATTGTCACAAGATTGGATAAAGTCATTAATATAATTTAAGCGATAAGGAATTGAATATCATTGCTAAAAAAAATAAATAAGAAACTCCTGTTTATTTATGTGTTTCTTTTACCCATCGTAGCTTTCGAAAATCCATTTAAGTCATTTGTATTTAAAGAGGTCTTTGATATCTTCGAAAATAGAAATTCAAATGATGTTACTCGCCTTGTATTAATAGTGATAATATGCTTTCTTGTATTAACGGTTGCTGATATTTTATTTGAGTCTACTGTAAACAATATGATAAGTTGTTTCATGATATCCTTAAAACAAAGAATATTTGAATCAGTTATTTATAATAATGATTTGTTACAAGAGAAAAATTCAACATCATACCTATCTTTACTACTTAATGATTTAAAAATTATTCAAACAAATTATTATGAGTCCATATTCAATATTATATTTAATTCAGTTACTCTCATAGCTTCCTTAATCGCTTTATTTTATTTAAATATTTCAATGAGTATTCTATTAATATTAGTTTTTGTCCTACCAACTTTAATTCCGTATATTACTAAAAAAAATATTAAGAAACAAACCGAAGATTGGACAAATAAAAACGAACTATATACAGCTAGAGTGAGAGATGCATTTAGTGGTATAGATACTATTAAGGGCTATGGGTTAGAGGAAAAAGTTATTGATCAGAATAATAATTATAATAGTTCTGTGGAACAAAGTTATGCAAAGCTAAATAATTGGAGAGTAGTAACAGATAATGTAGTCGGGCTGCTTGGGATTTTAGGTTTCTTTTTCGTTAATCTCTATGGAATATTAATTGCTATAAAAGGCACCATTTCACTAGGAACAGTTGTTGCTATTATACAATTGTCAAACACTGTAATGAATCCAGCGCTAACTATATTTAAAGAATATAGTAAGATTTTAACTACTAAAAAAGTTCGCGACCGTATTCAGGATGTAATTGAAAATGTTAATAAAGAAGAATCAAATGACAAGGAACCAATCAAATTTATAAACGAATTAATATGTGAAAATATTTCATATTCTATTGATGGTAAAAAAATATTATCTAATATAAATATAAAAATAAAAAGAGGTCAAAAGATTCTTATTACAGGTCCTTCTGGTTCCGGAAAAAGTACGTTATTAAGAATCCTTCAGAAAAGAATACAAAATTATTCCGGAAATATTTTCTGTGACGGAAAAGATATTAAATTTATTAATACTTTATCATACTATAAAATAATATCTATGATCAATCAAAGACCATTTTTATTTGATGATACATTACGGAATAATGTAAATTTGGGGGATAGCTTTTCAGATACAGATATCATTCTTGCTTGCTCCCGTGCTGGTTTAGATCATGTTATTTATGAAAAGGGATTAGACTATTCTGTTGGAGAAGATGGAAAATATTTATCAGGTGGTCAGAAACAAAGAATTGAAATCGCCCGTGCATTTTTAAGAAATAGGTCAATATTGTTAATGGACGAAGCTACTTCATCACTTGATAAAGAAACTGCAATTGAAATTGAACAACTAATCTTAAACGACAAGAATTTGACAGTTGTTTCAGTCGCTCATCATGTAGACTACGAATCTCTTAAACTCTATGATAATATCATTGTATTACTTGATGGACATATTATTGAAAAAGGTAATTATGAAAAAATGTCCAAAAATAGACAGTCTTATGTTCACTTTCTTTTATAAAAAATTATTAATTTTTGAGGTGGAGTATTCAAAGGGTGGATATTTAAAACGGAAAAATCCAAAAATATTTAACTACTAAATACTTTTTGGTAATTGTTAACTCCAGACCACTTCACTAAAAAATTTTGGGTGGATGAAATTGAAAAGCTCATAATAGTATTTTCGTTTATATTTACATGTTTACTCGTATTCTTACTAGTTTTTGCAGGAACATATATTGATAATTCAAGAATCGCTCTAAATAACCTTCAAACAATTTAGCAAACAATTTGAATTAAAAAGATTGATATTCCTATTTTCAAATAGTAAACTATAAATATATAGTATTTTCTTTTGTTATTTTATTGCAACCTTTTTAAGGGTTGGCGGGTAACTTAGCAATATTTTAATATTGGAATAAACGCTATGCGCTCTCTGGAGCTTCTAGGAATCTCACATTTTTTGTGAATTCTATGGATCTCTTCGGGAGCGCATTTTGGTGTCTATTTAATAAATTCCGGCTCTATAATAAATGTTGGGGTTAATAAAAGATTCAAAAAAAAGAGACACACGACTCCTAATTTCCTTTTATACTTGAATTGACAGAAACAAGTTAAAGAAAGGGAGTCGTGTGCAAATGAATAATAACATAATTATGCCAGGATTAGAAGACGTAAAAATACTAAAAGTGGAACAAATGGATGACAGATTAGCGTTGTTTGTTGAAATGGAAGCACGCACACATACTTGTCCTAGATGTGGTGCCAAAACACGACAAATTCATGATTATCGAATGCAGAAAATCAAGCATTTAAAGTGGTTTGAACGCCTCTGCTATATCTTTTATAACAAGAGACGATATCGTTGTGATGCTTGCGAGAAGAGGTTTCCTGAGAAAAACAATTTTGTGGAGCGTTATAAACGGTTTACCAAAGAGTGGAATCAGGCTGTAAACGTGAGAAGTGTTCAAGCCAAAACATTTAAGGAACTAGCTCAACAATATGGTACTTCGATTTCAACGGTTATAAGACGATTTGATGCATTTGCCGAAAATGAAGTAGGGGAAGTTAAGGAACTCCCGAGAGTAATCGCTATAGATGAGTATAAAGGGGATACCAAAGAAGGAAAGTATCAGTTAATCATCGCAAACGGAGATACAAGAGAGCCTTTGGATATATTACCGAATAGAAAAGGAAAAACAATATCACAATACTTACGAAAGTATGGGGCCAATGTAGAAATAGTCATTATGGACATGAGCCATTCCTTTAAATCGGCTGTACGAAAGGCCTTAGATCATCCACTAATTATAGCCGACCATTTTCATTTTTGTCGCTATATCTATTGGGCACTTGATAAAGTAAGAAGGCGGATTCAGTCAGATTGGAATGATTATGACCGGAAAAAGTGTAAAAAAATGAGATATGTATTTTACAAAGATAGTGCGAAACTAACCGAAAACGAGAGATGGTACCTAGATCGATACCGTGGTATGTCGAAGGAACTAGATATGGCGTATCAATTAAAAGAGGCTTATTGTGAATGGTTCAAACAAGCGAAAGAAAATGGTTCAGAAGGTATGCGTAAAACCAAAGAAGGCTTAAACACGTTTTATCAGTTAGTTAGAGATACTGGAGTGCAGGAATTTCTACGCAGCATACGGACGTTTAAAAACTGGGAAAAAGAAATTTTAAATAGTTTTATGTATAGCTATTCTAATGGATTTCTGGAAGGAATAAATAACCACACAAAGGTAATAAAACGGAATGCGTATGGTTTCAGAAACTTCAAACGAGCAAGAGCTAGAATATTGTTATCACACAAGTATAAAGGAATAGGGGTCCATCTAGGCTAGAAATAATCCCCCTTTTATTGTAGGTATGAATTTTATTTCATACCTACAATAAAAGGTCACCAAGCGAAAGCGCGGTAGCTTAACCCCAACATTTGACAAAGAACC